>JBAQPK010000025.1:0-2314 GCA_049305715.1 Desulfuromonadaceae bacterium
GTGTACACTAGAAAAGTTCATTCATGAATCCCCTTCTGTCACGATCCCCCGAATCGTTTCGAAGTGTCGTACGCTCTTTTCATTCAACTCCAATCGGTTTCTCCCAGAACTCCGTAACATCGCTCAGAATACGATCTGAGACCAGTTCTGCAGCATCAGATTCGAACCAGTCTGCCGGCATCGCCTGGCTATAACCCGGCTCCAGGAACCTTCCATCCATCAGGATTACAATCCCGCGATCAGTCTCGGAGCGAATGACCCTCCCGGCAGCTTGAATGGCCTTGGCCATGGCGGGTATCGTGTAGGCGTAATCAAAACCGGCGCCGTACCTGCGCTGGTAATACACCCTCATCTGCTCGCGTTCGAGATCAAATGTGGGCAGCGGCGGTCCGACCACGAATGCTCCGATCACCGTTTCACCAGAGTAGTCCATACCCTCGGAGAAGGAACCACCCTGGACGGCAAAGACGATCGTTGGCACGCTCAGGGTGCGAAGGTTCTCGACGATTGCCCCTATGCCGGCAGCTTTCATACCCCGTTCCTGACGTAAAACGGTAAAGCCATCCGGTGGTTGAAAGAGAGAGGTAACACGTTCAAGAAAATCAAAACTGGGCAGGAACACAAAATAATTCCCTCTGCGAAGTGCCGTCATCCTCGCAACAGCCTCGGCGATCTTGCCGTAGTTACGCTCGCGGTGGCTGTAACGTGTAGATACCTGGGGGATGATCAGGAGCTTGCGCCGCTCTTTCGGAAACGGGCTTGTAAATTCCGCTGTCCGTACACATTTCCTGCTCAGGCCGGAAAGGCGCATGTAATAGTCGAAGGGTTTCAGCGTGGCTGAGAACCCCACCACCTGTTCGTAGTCGTCATAGCAATCCTCCAGCATGGCCGAGGCGTCGCAACAGGTTATTTTTACGATGCCGCCGGTCGGATGGGAATGATAGGTAGTGAAGAACTCCTGCCTGTCGGGATCAGAGACGAACTCCAGGGTTTCAGTGAACTCGGCCCAGTAGTGGCAGAGTCGCAAGATCAGGTCCTGATGAAGAATCTCCACACCGGAGTCGAGGTAGCGTGACAGGAAAGCGCTGAGTCGGGAGTGCTGATTCAGAAAGAGGTCTATGGGAGGATCAATCCGCTGAGGTCGTGTTAAATCGGCCTTCCGGCAGGCAGAAACCACCTGAAGACAGCCGTCAAGAAGTTCCTCAGCCTCATAGCGAAAGGGCGGGTACACCTTCTGGATCTCGTCGCGCATCTTTTCCAGCAGGACGGATGATAGTGCCGGCGAATAGTAGTCCATGGCTCGTGCCGGAAGATTATGAGCCTCATCGATCACCAGGTTGGGCTTGCCGGTCTGGTCAACGCCAATATCCGTCATGCGCCCTAGCGACGAGCGCGGGGCAAAGACGTAGTTGTAATCGCAGATGATCATGTCCGCTTCACGGGCGCTGTTAAGCTGCAGTTCAAACGGGCAGACCTGGTACTGTTCGCCCAGGTCGCGAAACGTACGGGCCTTCAGCTTCTTTTTCCGTGCCAGAATATCGAGAATCCCCTGCCCATGAACCTTTCCGTAGTAATCGCGGGCATATTCACAGTAGACGGGATTGCACAGCGGTTCGTTCTTGAAGCATATCTTGCTCTTGGCGGTGATCGAGAGTGATTTGAGTGTGGCCCCCGTCTCCTGAAAGCGGGTTATGGCATCCTCAGCTACGGCGTGTTGGCTGTTTTTCGGCGTGACGTATACGACTCTCTGCCCCCGTCCAAGGGCTTCCTTGAAGACGGGATATAGTACGCCAGCGGTTTTGCCGAGGCCAGTGGGGGCCTGTATGAGCATCGGATGCT
Source organism: Desulfuromonadaceae bacterium (assembly GCA_049305715.1). Lineage (GTDB taxonomy): Bacteria > Desulfobacterota > Desulfuromonadia > Geobacterales > Pseudopelobacteraceae > JACRCG01. Next base: position 1,840 of record JBAQPK010000025.1, read on the forward strand.
TCTCTGTCATGAACTGTTCGATCGTCTGCATGAGATCGATCTGGCCGGGACGCGGCGTTGCAAAAGGAAAGGTGAAAGTGGCGGCAATTTTCCGGCGCCTGGCGGCACGCTTCTCGGCCTGCCGCACTTCAACAACCAGCTCGTCAAGACGGAGGTCGAGCCATTTCTCGTACAGGGTGAGATCAAGGACAAGATCAAGGTCAGCGGTGTCACTGTTGCGGGAGGAGACCAGATGAAAGGAAAGTGCGGGAAGTACATGATGTTCGCGCCAGTAAAAGTATCCGTACGTCAGCAGCTGCAGGCAGTACGGATGGTCCATGGGCGCGCCTTCCAGGCGTTGCGACAGTTCCCGGATGTTGAACGTACTCTTGATCTCCTCGATCTTTGGCGGATCGTGACGAAACATTCCGTCCATTCGGCCGTCAATCCGGAATGAGTACCCCCCTCTCTCGAACAGGCTGCTGACGATCACTTC
>JBAQPK010000026.1:0-4150 GCA_049305715.1 Desulfuromonadaceae bacterium
AAATTATCCCCGTTAATGCTGTAAGTGGAAATAGTGCAAAAAAACCTTTTTTCCATTTTGACCAATGGTTCCGTAATGCAAAATAAAAATAGCCTGAAAGTGGAAGAAAGATGCACATTTGGATGCCAAACTCTCCGGAGTTCTTAAACCAGCCTGGGCCGCCACCTGATCCATGAATGTGAAAACCAAAACCTCCGAGTGCCCAGTTTCTAAAGGAAAATTGTGACATTTTGAAACTGAACAAGAGAAAGAACAGCATGAAGACAAAAAATCTCTTCTCCGTATTAATAACATTGATAATCAAAAAATAGATGACAACCCATGCAATAAATTCAGGCAAATACTTAAATGCTGTACTGGGAGATAAAGCCTTCAGTGATGAGAGGACTATAACGATAAAGAAGACACATAACAGCTTGTTTTCCGTGTTCTTCACCAATACTATATTGCCCTGTAGAAAAAAAAGGCCAAGTGTAAGAATTAAAGTTATTTTGGCATAAGGCAAAATATCAAGCATAGGATACAAAGTCTGTGGCCTTACATATTCCAAAAACAAATATATATTGATAAGCCAGAAAAGAACATTCTGGCTTATCATATAAGCCCAGATTTCATTTATTTTTATTGAGTACAAGTTTGTCATCTCATCTATCTATTATTCTCGGAGAGGTAAACAGCCAACCCATCAAGAACCTTTTTAATTTTACTAAAGCATCGCCTATATTCTTCTTCGCCAAGTCCAAACGGATCATATATGTTGCACATAAGACGATCAGGCCACGAAGCGAAATCTCTGAGAAGTCGTATTTTTTTTTTACTATCAGGATATAATGACGTCAGCTGGAGATATTGACTGAACTCCATCGGTATAATCAAGTCAGCCTTTTGAAAATCACACGCAGCAACACCCTTAGAACGGTGACTTTCAAGTTCAACACCAAACTCTCTACCAACTTTAATTATCTCTATTGGTGAAATAACACCCTGATCTACATTTAAACCGCAAGACTCCATCACAAGGTCTTCGCCTGAGACCAGCGATCTAAGGTAGTATTCAGCAAAGGCACTTCTACAAACATTCCCTTTGCATACAAAAATTATATGACAAGCTCTGTATTTGACACGAACTCGATGATTTGGCAGATAACTTAAAGAGTTGATTATACTTAATAATATACGCTTAATGCCGCGCTTAATATTATTTGGAATATATTTCTTTTGAGCATAAGCCATTGATTTGAACATCACGCTTAAATACCTTTTCAAATTATATCTCTCGAAATTATTAGCTCTGGCCTCTAATATCTCGCTCTTCTACACAGTTATCGACTGTTTTCATACGTAAGCCAACCATTGTTTTTAGTTCATCAATCTGTTTCCTGTCTGTAAATATAAGTGTGGCTGCCGTGTATATGAATACCCCCAGACAGACAGAAATAGCGAGATTCAAATAAATACTAAAATGCATAAATGAGGCATCGAGGCGACGATAAACCATCAATGCAAGCACCATTATTGCTGTATTGATGGCTGGCATCTTTAGCACCTGCAAAAATTCTCTCGTAGAAAGATGTATAAGACGAAAAGTAAAAAACAGGCTATAACTGACAAATATTATATTCGTGACAAGGTATCCTTTGACTAACCCCATCAATCCCCATCTGATACAAATAATAAATCCAATAACATGTCCCAGTGAAGTGATTACACCCGTTTTAAACTGCAGATCCGTTCTTCCCAAAGAGTTAAAAATAGCCCCGACTGTAGTGCCGATCGACTGTAAAGCCCCCACTGGGCAAAGAACCTTAAGCGGAAGAACTACACCCTGCCATTTTGGTCCAACCATTACCAACACAAATTCCTCGGAAACCATCATTAAACCCATCATCATTGGAAAGGTAATGAGAGCAATTCCACTTAAAGCCTTCAAATAGGCTGATCTTATACGTGCTAGATCTCCTTGGATGCTTGAAAATGCAGGAAACAGTACTGATGTTATCGACCAGGAAATCTGCTGGAGCGGTTTCATCATCAGGTTGTAGGCCATCGAATAAATTCCAAGCATGTTAGCGCCAAGATATTTACCTACAATCAAGTTGTCGAAGTTCCTGGCAAAGTAAAAGACTACATTGGAAGAAAGCAGGTATGAGCTAAAACTGAAAAGCTCCCTGAAACAATTTCGATCGAAGATGAAACCATGGCGCCATTCCTCAAAATACCACAATAGGGGGATAATCAGGGCACTGGCAATTAGTCCACCCAGGACAAGACTCCAGACTCCCAGTCCAGAGAGTGCTAATATTAATGAAGCAATCCCCCCAATAATGGCGAAAATAATATTGATGAACGTTAGCTTGCCGAATTCAAGTTTCCTCGCTAAAAGCATTCTGTGGGTTGATCCGACAGGACTTACGATAAGATTAATTGCCGATATATCAATAATATTGATCAATAACGGCTTATCAAAGTAGCCGGCTGCAAACGGTGCAATGATACAAAGCACAATAGCGAGGGCACCCCCGGTGAAAACACTTGTCCAAAAAGAGGTTGATATATATCGATCATCAAGATCACTTCTTTGAATGAGCGCTGAACCAATGGAAAGGCTCTCGAACAGACTTACAAAGCCAACAAAAATTGAGGATAAGGCGACAAGACCATAATCGTTCGGGGACAATATTCTGGCAAGAACAGCGGTTACCCCGATAGACACGACCTGTCTGATTACTTGGTCAAGAAAGTTCCAGGAAACTCCTTTAACTACTTGTTGTTTTAAACTCACAAGCTCACTTCTCCACCGGCCAATAACCCGGCAACAGATTTAGCACGATTTCCGCAAACTGCTCTGCCCTCTGTTTGGGCACTTGAATATCCCCAAATGTAGAATAAGCTGTTATTCTGACAAACGCCCCATCGTTACGATTGTGAAGTATTCTCCCTTTAAATCGCTCAATATTCTGCGTCAGGCCGGTTGAAACCACAGTATTACCAGCCGTCTGGTACCAATGCAGCATGACAGTACTGGAATCATCCTTCTGCGCCAGTATATAGTTTATCGGAACACTCTTGCCAGTCTCCGTCTGCTTGAGATTCACAACGCGAGTATCGACAATCGCCGCACCACTTCCTGGAAGGCAGGCGTACGGATTGTGAGGTGTTCTACCTCCTTTGGCAGTGCCGTAGTAGCCGATATACAAATCAACAATGTCACCTTTTGGAGATTTGTAGTGCCGATAGACATGCTTGTCGGCATTCAGTTCCTTGTACATGGCATCCGAGAAGGTATCCTCCGTGGCGGTGTACCCCAAAATCACCATCGGCAGGTTTTCAAGATTTGTCTTCTCCACAACCGGCACTGGACGAACCCATACCATCGCGACAAAACCCGCCGCGAGAAGCAGTAACAGGAGACATATTGAATAGAGTTTATTGGACATCTTTGCGTTTCTTTCTGTTAACCAATGCAAACACTCCATAAAGTACCATAAATCCAAAAACAAAAATCGCAATACCAGAAAATTCGTGGAGAAATCCTTTGGCCACCTTATCTCCATAAAAATGCGCCATAACACCGGTACCTGCGATACGAATTATATTGGCAACCATAGCGATTGGTATTGCCGACAGAACCAGAATTATCCTGTTCTTCCAGCCATCACGCAAAAAACTGCCAAAGGCAAAGGCGAGCATTGACAACGACATGATTGACCTGATACCGCTGCACGCTTCTGCTACCTCCAATTGCGTTCCGACAAAATAGAGCATATTCCCCTCACGATACACGGGAATGGAGCAGGCTCCGATCAATTGTGCCGATATTTTCGTAGCAATAAGCTGCAAAGGAGCTGATACAAGACTCAAGAGCGAATAGGGTACCGGTATCATAAACAGCAGGAACAAAATAGGAAATGCCAATATCCTGATTATCTGGTTACCCAGGAGGCACCAGATCAACCCCAAAAGTGACAATACCAGGGCAACTCTGGCGGGAAACGCCAAACCACCGGCGAAGCTGAGAACATACACCACCAGGGAGAGAAAAAGTACGACGCACCCATTCCACGAGCTGCTGATGGTAGCGCTATTGAGTTGAGACTTCCTGTCCCACGCAAAATAGCCGGACATAAACGGAACGAGGAACCCGTGGGAG
>JBAQPK010000027.1:0-3247 GCA_049305715.1 Desulfuromonadaceae bacterium
AAGGCAGGGGCGAGAAATTACTGATGAGAGTTAAGTTTGCTCTTGCAAAGAAAACGGGGCTGCTGTAGGTAGGCCATTGGCGGAGGCTTGCGCGAAGAGGTTTAAAATTAACAGGTAAATTTTAAAAAAGGAGGCGGCAAAACATGTATAAAGATTTTCGGGAATGGGTAGAATTATTGCAGTCTGAGGGAGAGCTCGCGGAAGTTAAGGTTGAGGTAGATTGGAACAAGGAGATTGCGGCGATTTCCAGAAATGTTACCAGCAAAGAGGGGCCGGCGCTGCTCTTCTCCAACATCAAAGGCTACAAGGATGGAGATTTCCGCAGGGTATTTACCGGCGGCCTGGGCGCTAGACGGAGAGTGGCTCTGGCGCTGGGTTTAAGCAAGGACAGCACGTACAAAGTAATTATCAGGACCCTTAAGGACAGGCTCCGTCAGCCCATTAAGCCTGCCGTGGTGGCTACCGGCCCCGTTAAGGAGAATATCGTGAAAGGGGATGACATTGATCTTTTTAAGATTCCCGTTCCCTTTCTGCATAGCCTGGATGGCGGCCGTTACATTGATACGGCCTGTGCGATCATAACTCGTGATCCGGACACAGGCGACATCAATTTAGGGACATATCGGGGCATGATTGCGGATAAAAACCATATTGGCAAGCTTTTGGCGGCGACGGCGCATTGGGGCAATCACTTTGCCAAATACCGGGAGCGCGGCGAGCCGATGCCGGTAGCTATTGCCTACGGGATTGACCCTACCCTGCTGATGTGTTCGGCGGCGGCGATCCAGCACCCGCCAGGGACATCGGAGTATGATTTTGCCGGCGGATTGAAGGGAGCGGCCGTGGAGGTAGTAAAATGCGAGACCCTGGATCTTCTAGTGCCCGCCCGGGCGGAGATCGTCGTGGAGGGTTTTATCTCGCCTGATCCCAAGACTTTTGTGATGGAGGGGCCTTTCGGCGAATATCCGGGCACCTACGGCGGGATGGCCGCGCCGAAGCCTGCCGTAGAGGTTAAATGTATAACCTACCGGACCGAGCCGATATACACCAGCAATGACGAGGGCACTTCCCCCGGCAGATGGTGCGAAAGCCCCTATTATTTTGCGCCGATGCACTGCGCCCTGTCCTGGAATGCCCTGGAGGCGGCCGGTGTCCCCAATGTGCTCGATGTGTGGGCGAACCCGGTGACGCTGGGGAACAACTTGCGGGTGAAGATAAAGAAGATTTACCGCGGGCAGGCAAAACAGGTGGCCTGCGCGCTCTGGGGAACGACCATCGTCGCCTATATGGCGAAGAATGTCATTGTGGTGGACGATGACATCGACATCCACAATGACGAGGATGTCGAATGGGCCCTTTCCTACCGGACGAATGCGGAAATGCATGATATCCAGTTTTTCCATGTCTGTATCGGTTCGATGCTTGATCCGAGCTATCCGCTGAGTGAAAGGGATACGCAAAAGTATGGCCAGGGAAAAGCCTCCCGGGTGCTTATTGATGCCACCGTGAATTGGGAGCTCGAGCCCGAGGAGCAATACGGCGGCAAGCGGTTCCCGCCCCTTTGCACGACGCCGGACCCGGAGGATCAGGCGCGGGTGGAAAAGAGATGGAAGGAGTACGGCATTGCGGGATCGCCGTTGACAGCCCCATGATAAGGGCTGTAATTTTTCAATATTAAAGGAGTAAGTGTATGAAAAGGATTTTTTTAAAAAGTATATTGGTGGCACTGTATGTGTTGGTCGTTTTTAAAAGCTATGCAATTGCTGAAGTAATCAGGATTTCTCATGATGCCCCGATCGGCCATAATGTTCACGCAGTCGCCCTTAAGCTTGCCGAACTGGTGGCGGAGAAGAGTAAAGGGAGCTTAGAAGTAAAAGTCTATCCGACCGGGCAGCTCTATAAAAGTAAGGAGGCTATTGAGGCGGTAAAAAGAGGCGATATAGAGATGACCTATATTCATATGGCGCATTTAGCTCGTTTTGAGAAGCCTCTGCAGATAGTAAGTGTCCCCTTTGCAGGAAATATAAACCCCCAGTTTTATTCTGTAATATGGGATAAACTTAGACACAGTCTATTAGACCCTTTAGATACCAAAGGCATTAAGGTTTTGAATGCCCATTTTACCGGATATGTTTGTTATTCTAGCAGTAAGAAGCCGATAATCAAACCTTCCGACATGAAGGGCCTTAAGATTAGGTCTGTTGGAAAGGCTGACGGAGCCTTTGTGGAGGCGGCGGGGGGTATTCCTACATTTATTCCGAGCCCAGAGGCTTTTATGGCTCTCCAGCAGGGTGTGGTTGACGGAAACTATACTGGTACGGGGAGTATGATAGAAAGAAAGATCGCGGATGTTCAAAAATATATGGTCGCGTTTCAGAATGGCGGCTCGGATCCGTGGGGAATTGTTGTAAACCTCAAGTTCTATGATGGCCTTTCACCGGATAAGAGAAAGATATTAGATGATAGCTCAAGGGAGGCTTCAAAATTTGGCGGAGATTTGTATTTAAAAGACGAGGACAAATATCTAAAGATGCTGAAGGAAAAATTAATTGTCCATATCCCGACAAAGAAAGAGATCAAGGAGTGGGATAAGATATCCGAAAAAGCTCTGCAAAAGCTTGAATCTGAGGTGGGTAAAGATTTAACTAAGAATTTTGTCGACCTGAAGAATCAATATAAGTTATTTTAGTTAGGGGGGAACAGACCGGCATTTTGTCCTCAGTGTGCCGAATATCTTCCGGCGCATACTTCCTGCTATTTAAAGCAACGCCTTATCAAATGCTGAAAGGAGGCTGCGAAGGTGATTGAACATGTGGACTGGGGTCTTTGCGATGGATGTAACGTCTGTATCGACAGTTGCCCGGCAGATGTGATTAAGCTCGTTGATCCAGGTTCTTCCGATGCCGGGCCTCGCACCTGGAAGGCATTCATTGCATATCATGACGACTGCCATGCCTGTCGCCTCTGTGCGATCGATTGTCATGTCGATGCCATAACAGTGACGCATGGGATTAGCATGTCGCCGAATCTGTTTGCCTACCGCAAGCATACGGTCAAGGGCTCCGAGAAAAACCCTGCGGGTCAAGAGGCCGTCCGCGTAGAGGGCGATGCCCGACAACCAAAGCAAGAGGATTGATGATATGAGCTTCCACAATGGCGCTGGCACGCTTGACACCGATGTTCTGATCGTAGGTTGCGGTATGGGTGGCGCGCGTGCGGCGTTGCGGGCACAGGAGCTGGGTGCGGA
>JBAQPK010000028.1:0-3523 GCA_049305715.1 Desulfuromonadaceae bacterium
ACGACATCACAAAGCGCACCAACCTGCTGGCGCTGAATGCGTCCATCATCGCCGCCCAGGCCGGTGAATACGGGAAGAGCTTTGGTGTTGTGGCCGACGAAATTCGTAATCTGTCACTCCAGACCGGCCATTCGACCGGTGAAATTACTTCCATCGTTGAAGAGATCATGAGCGAATCGAAAACGGCCGCCAATAATATCAGAACAAGCAGGGATCTTGTGCACCGCGGCGTTGAATTGGGCCATACAACGGGGGAATCGCTCACGGCGATCTTCGACAGCTCAACCTGCTCGCTCGAAATGACCAAACAAATCAAGCAGGCAACGAAGGAACAGGTGTCCAGCGTCCAGCTTGTTGCGCGCTCCATGGAAGAGATCAGCTCCATGACGTCCCAGATATTCGCGGCATCGACCGATCAGTCCAAAGCCACCAAGAGCATTGCCCGGTCCATTGAAACGATCAAGGAGATGACCCATGAAATGGTCAACTCCACTTCCCGCCAGGTTGCTGACGGCAAGTTGATCCGTCTCAATGTGGAGTCGGTAAGCGGTATGGTGACGGAGATGTTCGATAATATGGAGATGCGCAGGGCGCAGAGCGCGGAAGTTGTCAAGGACCTGGAACAGATGAAGAACCTGACATGTCCGCTCTGAATCTGTTGAATTTAAGGAGTTGTAATGAGAAAAAAGACGACGATACCTGACATAATGAAGATGAAACAGGACGGGCAGCGCATTACGATGCTGACGGCGTATGACTTTCCGTTCGCACGTCTCGTTGATGGCGGCGGGGTGGATGTTATCCTGGTGGGTGATTCGGCCGGAGTCGTGTTTGCCGGTTATGATACGACCCTGCCGGTTACCATGGATGATATGCTGTATCATACACGGGCGGTAGTGCGTGCCGATCCCAAGGCCCTCGTGGTCACCGACATGCCCTTCATGTCCTACCAGACCGGTATAGAGGATGCCTGCCGGAATTGCGGCAGGATGATCAAGGAAGGGGGCGCTCAGGCGGTCAAAATAGAGGGGGGGAGCAACATGGCCCACGTTATCCGGGCTGTGTCGTCGATCGATATCCCGGTCATGGGCCACATCGGTTTGACGCCGCAGTCGGTTCACCGCATGGGCGGTTACAAGGTACAGGGGAGAAACGACCAGGCGACACGGATCATGGATGATGCCTTGGCAGTGCAGCACGCCGGCGCCTTTGCCGTCGTGCTGGAGGGGATTCCGGCTTCGCTGGCGGCAGAGATCAGCGCTGAACTGACTATCCCGACCATCGGCATCGGGGCCGGTCCCTCCTGTGACGGTCAGGTGCTGGTGATCCACGACATTCTCGGATTATGTGAAAAATATTCACCCAAGTTCGTCAAGCGCTATGCCGATCTGGCGCCGGTCATCTCCGCCGCGGTCGCGCAGTACGTTACCGAGGTCCGGAACGGTGAGTTTCCGGCAGAAGAGCACTCATTCAGCTGACCCTTCGACTCCGCTCAGGGAGCTGTGGTCGCTGGCGCTGGAAATAGATCGTTGGCTGAGTGGAGTCGAAGCCATAGGAACGATATGAAGATAATCAACAGTATTGTACATATGCAGGCGCTTGCAATCGCACCCGAACGGGAAGGACGGCGCATCGCGTTTGTCCCGACAATGGGGTATCTGCACGAGGGACATGCCTCCCTGCTGCGGGAAGGGCGAAAACGGGGAGATGTGCTGGTCCTTTCTATTTTTGTCAACCCGATCCAGTTTGGGCAAAACGAAGACCTGGACAGTTATCCGCGAAACATGGACCGGGACTGCCAGATCGCAGACGCGTGCGGTGTTGACATCGTCTTCATCCCGACCGCCGCAGAGATGTATCCGGATGACTTCCAGACCGGAGTCACCGTGCGGGATGTTTCACTGCCGCTCTGCGGCGCCAGCCGACCGGGGCATTTCGACGGCGTGGCTACGGTTGTCACCAAGCTGTTCAATATCGTCCGCCCCGACGTGGCGCTCTTCGGCCGCAAGGATTACCAGCAACTGGCGGTTATCCGCCGTATGACCGCTGACCTGAATATGCCGGTCGAGATCGTGGGTATGCCGATAGTGCGCGAGGCGGACAGCCTGGCTATGAGTTCGCGCAATGCCTACCTGTCGCCTGTTGAACGGCAGAGTGCACTCTGCCTCTCCCGTGCCGTCAAGCGGGCTCGCGAACTGTTTGCCGCCGGAGAGCGATCGGTCGCCGTTCTGGCGGGGGAGACGCGTGCCGTTATCGAACAGGAAGCTGCCGCCGTCGTTGACTACGTTGAGTTTCGTGATGGTGCGACGCTGCATGAGGTGGACGTTGCCGATGACAGTACCCTGCTGGCACTGGCGGTGAAAATAGGACGAACCAGACTGATCGACAACACCGTACTTGGAGAGGAATTGTAATCATGCAGAGCAAGTGCGTGCATTAACAGGACGGAAATAACGTAAACGAACAGGCGGAAAAACGGCGCTTTTCCGCCTGTTCCTCATTCACAGCATCATCCACGCCACATATCCCAAGACGACTGCCGCGCCGCCCGCCAGGGCGACCAGCGATGTCACCACCCGCCCTGTGCTCCACCCGGACGGCAGTTCCCCCATCCGCATCATGAAGCGCGCCAGACCGTCTAAAGTGCCGTCGATTACGGCTTCATCGCCCCCCTTCCACAAGAAGCGACTGAACCAGACAAAGGGCCGGATGAAGATCAAGCGGTAGAGATCGTCCAGGTACCAGCCGTTCAGCAGGAATCCCGCAAAGGTGAGGCCCGCCTCTTCCCGCTGCAGTGATTCCGCCCGACGCTGCCCGGTGTAGCGCGACCAGGCAATCCACAGGCCGAGCAGGCTGGCTGCCGCGGCGACGGTCTGCAGGGAGATCTCGGTCGCGGCTGCCGCGCGGGCCGCTGGTACGAAGCCGGGCAGGGCACCAAGAAATCCCGACAGCAGGCCGTGACCCCCCAGATATTCCGGGAGATTGAGGATTCCACCGAAAAGGGCCAGCAGCGCCAACGGCACAAGGGTGATGGTCATGATCGGTTCAACTCCGTTCTCCGACCGCTCTTGTTTATTCACTGACTGGCGGCTGAGCGGAGTCGAAGCCCCATGAAACACTACGAACAGCATGCGAAACGTATAAAAGGCGGTCAGCAGTGCGGTCACGAGCCCCAGGGCAAACAGGGCGCCGTAGAGAGGACCGCCGCGTTCAAACAGGGCTCCGAGAATGGCGTCCTTGCTGAAGAAACCGCCGGTCAGCGGGAACCCGGACAGGCAGAGCGCTCCGGCCAGGAATGTCCAGTAGACCGTCGGAAGCCTGGATTTTAATCCGCCCATACGGTAGATGTCCTGTTGGTGGTGCAGGGAGGTGATGACGCACCCCGCCTCGAGGAACAGCAGCGCCTTGAAAAAGGCGTGGGTCAGCAGATGGAAGGTTGAGGCGGTCAGCGCTCCGGCCCCGACCCCCAGCATCATATAGCCGATCTGGCTGATCGTGGAATAGGCCAGAATACGCTTCAGAT
>JBAQPK010000029.1:0-6326 GCA_049305715.1 Desulfuromonadaceae bacterium
CACAAGGTCACCCAGGGCCCGGTTGGCGCCAAACTGCTGGCCAAACTTGAAACCAGGGGGATTCATGGCCTGGCATATTGGGATAACGGCTTCAAGGTCATGAGCGCCAATAAACCCTTGAAAACTCCGGCTGACCTCAAAGGACAGAAGATGCGCATTCAGTCATCCAAGGTTCTTGATGCCCAGATGCGTTCAGTAGGTGCAAATCCGCAGGTTTTGGCCTTCTCGGAAGTATATCAGGCGCTGCAGACCGGTGTTGTTGATGGAACTGAAAACCCGCCATCCAATCTCTACACTCAGAAGATGCATGAAGTGCAGAAGTACGTTACCCTCTCGGATCATGGCTACCTCGGCTACGCTGTAATTGTTAACAAGAAGTTCTGGGCCGACCTGCCTGCCGACATCCGCACCATACTTGAAGGCGCCATGAAGGATGCCACGGTATTTGCCAATGACATCGCCAAAAAAGACAATGATGAAGCGCTGGCAGCTGTCAAAAAATCGGGCAAGACCCAATTCATAACCCTGGCAAAACAGGAGCGTGAGCAGTGGAAGAAAGCCATGGATAAGGCTCACAAGGATAACATGGGACGAATCGGCGCCGATCTTGTTCAGGAAGTGTACAAGGCCACCGGATACTCACCCAAGTAATTGTCTTCAGGCCGCTGCGGCCGGCGCAGCGGCCTTTTTTATGTCCATTTTTGCACGCTGGAAATAATTTCTACGGTTTTACTTATCCCGACTTTCGGGGCCAGGAGCTGACATCATGATGAAATACCTCAACCATCTTGAGGAAGCTATTATCACCTTCCTCATCGGCGCGGCGACGGTGGTAATCTTTGTTGCCGTTGCACATCGCTACTTGTCCGGTGTGCCGATTCCCGGTATTCAGGATTGGCTGCTGAGCATCAACATGAGCTGGTCCCAGGAACTCTGCATCTATATGTTTGTCTGGATGGCCAAGTTCGGCGCCGCTTATGGTGTCCGCACCGGCATTCATGTCGGTGTAGATGTCATTGTCAACCGTCTGCCGGAATCATGGCGGGTCAAGTGCGTCATGATCGGTATTGCCGGTGGTGCGCTTTTCACCAGCCTGATCGGCACTCTGGGGGCACGCTTCGTCTGGGAAAACGGCATGCACTATGCGGTGTTCAATAAACTGGGGATTGCTCTCGGTGATTTGTATGAGGGACCGATCACACCGGATCTGGAGTGGCCTACCTGGATCATCTATGCGGCTGTTCCGCTTGGCTCCTATCTGATGTGTTTCCGCTTCCTGCAGGTTGGGTGGACCTTTTTCCGCAGCGGCGAGCTGCCGCATCATGATCATGCCGCCGTTGACGGACTCGATGAAGCTGTCGATGCGACTGAAGCACTTGAAGAATATGAAGCCCATAAGTTTAATGGACGGGAAAAAGTTGGGGGTGAAAAATGAGTACAACCACCGTAGCCGGATGGGAACCGTTTTCCAAGCAAAAGGCAACAAAATGGCTACTCTGCATCGCAGCGGCACTTGGCGCGATAGCCATGCTCGGCAGTACCGGCATCGTATTTGCGCTTCTGCTGGCGCTGATGCTGACCGGCATGCCGATTTCGATTGCCCTCGGTCTCACCGTTCTCTCATTCCTCTTCTTTTTTACCGAAATTCCGACTGAAGCGGTCGCAATGAAATTGTTTACCGGCATCGAGAAGTTTGAGATCATGGCGATTCCGTTCTTTATTCTGGCCGGCAATTTCCTGACCCACGGCGGCGTCGCCAAAAGGATGATCAACTTTGCCACCTCCATGGTCGGGCACTTGCACGGAGGCTTGGCGTTGTCCGGCGTCATCGCCTGCGCCCTGTTCGCTGCGGTGTCCGGATCAAGTCCGGCAACCGTTGTAGCCATCGGCTCGATCCTGCTACCGGCCATGGTGAAAGCCGGCTTCCCCAAACGATACGGGGCCGGTGTCATCACCACCTCCGGGTCGCTCGGCATCCTTATTCCCCCATCAATCCCGATGGTTATTTACTGTGTCGCGACCAACTCCTCGGTTGGCGGCATGTTCATGGGCGGGGTTGTGCCGGGTCTGATGCTGGCAACTCTGCTGGGCCTGGTTTCCTGGCGGATCGCCCGGAAGAATGATTATCCTCGTATGCCGAAAGCATCGTGGGCACAGCGTGGCAAGGCTTTCCGCGAGAGTGTCTGGGGACTGTTGCTGATCGTGATTGTTCTTGGCGGTATCTACAGCGGCTTGTTCACCCCGACAGAAGCGGCGGCGATGAGTGCGGTCTATGCCTTCTTCGTAGCGGTGTTCGTGTATAAAGATATCACCTTCAAAAAGATTCCGAAAGTTCTCCTCGATTCGGCCAGCATGTCGGCCATGCTGCTGTATATCATCACCAACGCGGTACTCTTCTCCTTCCTGATGACTCACGAACAGATTCCCCAGATCATGGCGGACTGGATTCTGGGTCACAACCTGGGCGTCGTATCGTTTCTGCTGGTAACCAACGTGCTGCTGCTTCTGGCCGGTAACGTCATGGAGCCATCCTCCATCATCCTGATCCTGGCGCCGATCCTGTTTCCGGTAGCCATGAAGCTCGGCATAGATCCGATTCATTTCGGTGTTCTGATCACGGTCAACATGGAAGTCGGCATGTGCCACCCGCCGGTCGGACTGAACCTGTACGTGGCCAGCGGCATTACCAAGATGGGGATTTCGGAGCTCTCGGTGGCGGTTGTACCCTGGCTGCTCGCCATGTTAGGCTTCATGCTGCTGATCACCTATGTGCCGATTATTTCCCTCTGGCTGCCCCGTTTGCTGGGGTATTGATCAGTAAAACCTTTTTTTCTGTTCAGCAGGTTTTGGAAACGGCGGGAGGAATCTCTTTCCGCCGTTTCCAATGGCGTGTGGCAATTAAAGGATGCAGGAGGAATGCATGGAAGTCGTACTGCAACATGTAAGCATGATGCCCGGCTGAAATTATTGCTGGAAGTCCTGCGGGTTTTTGCAGATGGCAATAAGAGCCTCAAGAATGTTGGTAGTGGTCAGAATCCCCGCCAGGTTTCCTTCGTTGTCCAGTACGCAAAGACCATTCAGCTTCTTGTCATGGATCAGCTGGGCTGCGTCAGTAAGTTTCGTATCCGGGGTTACGGTGAAGGGTTTGGGATTCATAGCCTCCTTGACCGGGGTTTTGGAAAGCAGGTAGTGGATTTCCCAGGTGTCCAGGGCGGTTGCCTTGCTGGGGGTATACTCCTTTATCATACGCTCGGTAACCAGCCCGACGAACTTTCCCTTTCTCATTATCGGGATACGGCGGACATTCTTCTCCTTCATTATATGAATTGCCTCGATAACGGACGCATCTTCTTCCATGGTTATGGGATTCATTGTCATCCATTGTTTGACCTTGGTCATGTCTGCCTCCTTCTGTGTACTATCACACCCCAAGATATGCTGTTTTTACATGTTCATCATCAAGAAGTGATGCACCGGTACCTTCCATGACGAGCTTGCCCGTTGCAAGGACGTAAGCCCTGTCTGCAATGGCCAGGGTCTGTTTGACGTTCTGCTCGACGATAAGGACGGTCATACCTTCAGCGCGAATCTTTTTGATAATTGTGAAGATGTCCCGTACCAGAATGGGGGCCAGCCCGAGAGAAGGCTCGTCAAACATGATGAGCGCCGGCTTGGACATGAGCCCCCGGCCGATAGCCAGCATCTGCTGCTCTCCGCCGCTCAGTGTCCCGGCAAACTGCTTGCGCCTCTCCAGCAGTCGGGGGAACAGTTCAAAGACCATGGCTTTTGATTCTTCACGCAATTTTTTCGCGTTTCCCTTCAGCGAGCCGATATCAAGATTTTCCTCTACGGTCATCTCGACAAAAAGTCTGCGAGCCTCGGGCACATGGGCCAGGCCGATCTCGATAAGTTCGTAGGGCTCCATACGGTGTATCTCTTTGCCGTCGAAGATTATCTCTCCTTTGGACGGCTTGACAATACCTGAAATGGTTTTGAGTATGGTCGATTTACCGGCCCCGTTGGCGCCGATAAGGGCGGCAATTTCACCTCTTCCCACGCAAAACGAGACATCCCAGACAACCTGGACATCGCCGTAAAACACATCTAGGTTCCTCAATTCAAGCATTCTACGCTTCCCCCAGGTAGGCCTCTATCACGAGAGGATTATTCCTGATTTCCTCCGGGCTCCCCTCGGCAATCTTCTGCCCATAGTTAAGCACCATTATTCTGTCCGAGATTGACATGATAACTTTCATGTTATGTTCGATGATCATAATGGTAATGCCAATTTCTTTAATCTTTCTTATGATGTCGATTGACTCATTCTGTTCCGTGGGGTTCAGGCCGGCAAAAGACTCATCAAGCAGGATCAACTCAGGTTTTGTCGCCAGTGCCCGGGCTATTTCCAGCCGCTTTCGCTTGCCGAGCGGAAGCCCCTTGGATATTACGTCCCGGTCATCATACAGACCGGTCAGGTTAAGAACATCGCCGGCAATATGTTCCGCCTCAGATTTGCTTTTTGACCGCAGGAATGCAGAGGCGATGACATTGTCGAGAACAGACATTCTCTGCAGGGGTTTCACTACCTGGAATGTCCTCGCCACTCCCCGCGCGCAGACCTGATGCGGCTTAAGGCCGGATATCCTCTCCCCCTTGAAAAAGACCTTTCCCTGTGATGGAACGTAGAACCCGTTTATCACATTAAAAAGAGTAGTCTTTCCGGCGCCGTTGGGCCCGATGAGCCCAAATATTCCGCCCTTACCGACTTCGCAGGAAACGTCCGCCAGCGCAGCCAGACCACCAAAAAAACGCGAAACACCTTTCAGCTCGAGCAGAGGGGTCATAATTTTTTCCTGATTCCAAGCAGTCGTTTTAACTTGGGTATGTCACCGATTATACCGTTCGGCAGAAAGATGATGATAACGATCAACAGCACTCCGAAGAACGTGAGATGGGCAGTACCGAGTATCGGTATGGATCTGATCAGTTCTGCTAACAGCACCATGATCGCGGAGCCGATTATCGGGCCCCAGAAGGTAGCCACGCCTCCGACCATCACCACCATGATGACAACTATTGAGATGTCATGCAGGGCAAAGACGACTTTGGGGTCGATGTACCCCATGTAGTTTGTATAGAAGGCGCCGGCGAGACCGGTAATAACAGCGCTAAGGCAGAGGGCAATGGTCTTGTAGTAGGTAGTGTTGATACCGAGAGATTCAGCCGCATCCTGATCCTCCCTGATGGCGACAAAATAATAGCCGAGCCTGGAGGCAACAATTTTTTTTACCAGCAAGAATACCAGCACGGCCAGTGTGAGAATTATGTAGAAATACCAGGTCTTATCTACCCAACTCCTTTCTCTGATCATGATACCGAGATTTCCTTCGGTGATGCCGGGGAGGTTTTCTGCCGTGACCCTGAGAATAACACCCACGGCCAGGGTTCCCAGGGCGAAAAATGGCCCTCTCAGGCGCAGGGTTATGAAGCCGATGACGAGGGCGAAAACGGCAACAGCAGCAATGCTTGCCGGCATCCCCCACCAGGCGGAAATCCCGAATTTGTTGTAGAGAATCCCTGAGGTATATGCGCCGACTCCGAAGAATGCGGCATGACCGAAGGAGACTTGTCCACAAAAACCTCCGAGCAGGTTCCATGCCATACCTATGATGGACCACATGATGGTAAGAATGAGCACATGGAGATAATAGGTATTGAGGCCTAAGAGCGGTAGAGCGGTCAGAGCGGCAACAAAAAGGATCGGAGCGTTCTTTTTCATCTGCCGAACCTCAGTTTTTTTAAAAGAGAAACTATGCCGCCAGGGATAAAGATAAGCGCGGCGATAAATATAATGAATCTGCCCGCAGGAGCCCAACCCATGCCAATATACGTAGCGGTCAGGGATTCGAAGATGCCCAGGATGAGCCCACCAAGGATGGCGCCCACCGTTGATCCCAACCCGCCGAGGATGGTGATGACAAAGGCGATAAGGGTGAATTGCCCGCCGATATCCGGAAACAGGTAGTAGATGGGAAGAAAGAGGCAGCCTGCAGCACCGACCAGGGAAGAGCCGAGACCGAAGGTGATCACACGCATCCTCATTACATTGATCCCCATGAGCAAAGCCGCGTCGTTATCCTGTGCAGTTGCCCTGATGGATTTGCCCAAGTCGGTTTTGGTGAGGAAAAACCAGAGAACGCCGGTGATAACCAGGGCAATGAGAAAAGAGACGGACCAGGGGAAGGAGATGGAAAGTTCAATGGGCGAACTCTTCCAGAAATCGCTGAGATACCAGGCCTTGGTGGCGTAGGCGACCGGGGTGGAGC
>JBAQPK010000030.1:0-1829 GCA_049305715.1 Desulfuromonadaceae bacterium
GAATTATATTCAGGCGGAAAAACAGGTCTTCCCGGAACGTTCCTTCATGTGCCATGTCCCTGAGGTTCTTGTTTGTTGCGGCAACAAGATGGATATCTATCGGAACAAGTTGTGTGCCGCCAATAGGGGTGATCATGCGTTCCTGAAGGGCGCGCAGGAGTTTAGCCTGTGTAGAGAGGCTGATGTTTGAAACTTCATCAAGAAAAAGAGTGCCGCCGTCGGCAATCTTGAACAGTCCGGTCTTTGCCTGGACTGCGCCGGTAAAAGAGCCTTTGACATGTCCGAATAATTCACTCTCAAGCAAAGTTTCAGCCAGGGCAGAACAATCCACGGCGACAAAAGGTTTTTCCTTTCTGGGGCCGTTGTCATGAATTGCACGGGCGGCCAGTTCCTTGCCGGTACCGCTTTCTCCGGTGATAAGTACTGTGCTGTTGGTGACTGCAACATGCATGATACGGTGATAAACTTTCTGCATCTCCTTGCTGTTGCCGATAAACTGATGAAAACCATGCTGGCAGACAATTTCTTTCCTGATGCAGGAGGCGTCCGGCTTGCCGGTATTCCGTTCCAGCGCCCGTTCAACCATGTCAAGTATCTGTCTGGGCGTAAACGGTTTGGCAATGTAATCAGCCGCGCCATGCTTCATGGCGTCCACGGCGGTGACCACCGTGGCATGCCCGGTAACCATGATGACCGGTACATCGGGCTGGAGCGTCTTGACAACCTTGAGTACCTCGATACCGTTCATTCCCGGCATCTTCAGGTCCGTGATGATCAGCCTGAACTCCTTCTGCTGCAGCAGTTCAATGGCAGCGTGGCCACTATTGCAGGTCTCCACCCGGAAACATTCGTCATTCAGAATCCGATGCAATCCTTCCCTGATGACCTCTTCGTCGTCGACAACGAGAATACTGAGCTCGTCCATGCACCAATCTCCCCTGTCTGTGATATTTAAAGTCTTCACTGCCGCCGGTATTATCATTATGTATATTTAATCAAATTTTATATACCGCATCATCGCGCCTTCGTCAATGCTTTCCTTGCAGAACCTTTACAGCTTGATCTCATGCGGCAACATACGCTGTATACCCGATGTATACATTCCCCCTCTGCCCTGTTTTTATTGCATCTCCGCATCGTTTCGGCGTTTTCTCTTTCGCGGGAGTCCCGCTGTGCACTGACACGTTGTATATTCCTCATATACAGCGCCTCCCCATGCCATGGTCTGGCCGCAGGATTACATAATAAATATGTCAATAGTATTAGAGTGTTGCTGGTTAATTACGGTCCGGAATATAACTGGCATGTTGTTTGCTATTAATTAGATAAATTATAATAAAACCCTTGTAAGACGGTGGCCAGCCATACGCCATGAAAGGAGACAGTCATGAAAACCGTGTATTCGATTATTTTATCACTTGTGATTACCGGCACGCGGGCACTGGCATCGGGTGGCGTCAGCGAAGGTGGAGAATTGGGCTTGCTGTCTATGTTCTTCATTGCCTTCGCCGTTTTAATTGTCATTTTCCAGTTTATTCCCGGTTTCATACTTTTCTTCGGCATGATCAGAGGCCTGTTTTTATCCACCGATAAAAAATCGGCCGGGATACGGTAACGAGAAGTCCATGCCGAAAGTATTGGCAATGTTATCAGACGATCAAGCGCAAGCAGAATCACACTGAAAAAGGAGACTGCCATGAAAACGAACCAAACTCTGACTGCACTTTGCAGCGCCGTTACCCTTACTCTCGCAACCAGCACCGGTGCACTTGCTTCATCGGGAGTGACTAACAAGATATTCATAAGCAGCCCGCTGGTACTGCTCTTTC
>JBAQPK010000031.1:0-6390 GCA_049305715.1 Desulfuromonadaceae bacterium
CATAACGTACTGTTTTTTCCGCTGCAGCAGCCACCGGTTTCGCCTGCTGCCCCGGCTTGAAGGTCAACGTGCTGACCGTTTTAGGACGCGGCATCGCATTATAGCTCCAGAGTGCGGCAACACCAAAAAGCAGCACCAGGATGAACAGAATCAGGCGTTGACGATTCATGCACCCTCCCGGAGATATATCGTAAGCTTAAGATCCATTACCACATTCTCGGCAAAAAGATCGCTGTTTGAAAAAGCAACGGTATCGACAACGATTAATTCCGGATTTTTCTGAAGATCAGAAAGATAACTTTTTACCGCTGCATATCCGCCACTGACAGAAAACGACAGTTGATAGGAAAGCAGCGCTTCTTCCTTGATCGGCGCCGGTTTATAACTGAGTGGGCCAACCTCAACATCACTGCTTGCGGCGGCTTCAAACAAATCATTCAGTACCCGGGCAAATTGCCGCTTTTCAGGAATCCTCGTCTTTAGTTTTTCGAGGTCAGCGGCACCCTGCCGGTGGAGGGTCGCAGCATCCACGAGTCCGGCCTGAGCCGCCTGGCGGCGCAGGTTGTTCCACTTTGATTGCATATCTGCAAGTGAAGGACGTTGATACGCAGAGACCACAAAACCAAGAGTCAGATTTAGCAGCAGCAAAAACAGAATGATACTAAGCAGGCGCCATTTCTGGCGGATTATTTCAAAGGCATACTGTTTCATCAATTCACTACCTTGCAGGAGATCGAAAATTGTACACCACGCACATGTTCGCCTGCAGTCATATTTTGATGCGATAGCAGCATAATATTTGAAAATTTTCCGGAAGTTTCCAGTTTTTCAAGATACCGCTGTACGGCCTTGAAGGATCCGGCTCGTCCATCCAGTTTCCATTCTTCGTTTTTCTTATCCTGAGTGAGCGATGACAGTGCCACCCCCTCCGGCGTCACGGTTTCAAACAACTCCAGAAGGTTAAGCCAGTTTGCACTCTTCCGCTCAATAATTTCATTATAGAAACGAATACGGGTCTTCTGACGGCTGATTTCAATTTCGGAAATACCGCCCGGCTTGATTCCGAGTCTACTTTGTATTGCAGTTATTTCAGCGTTCAAGCGGCTCTGTTCACCCATATTTGACGATACCCGGCTGACATTCCATCCCGCTATGAGAAGTAGCAGTGCGATAGCACAATAACCGAGCCTGTTGAGCAGGCGATGGTCAAGATAGGTGCGCGTCGCAAGATTAATAGTAAAACGCATCAGAAACTCCTCAAGGCGGCACCTATGGCAGCAGTGGAGGGAAACAGCCGTGTCTGGTCGCCCGGCGCCGAATTACCGGGTGTTACAGCTCCCTTTGTCTCAAGCAGGACAGGATTGGCCCCGGTTGCTTCGGCAACCATCTCCTGAAAGCCGAGAGCTACATCCGGAGCTGCTACACAGAAAACTGACGGTACAGGCCGTTCTGGAAACCGTTCTTTATACACCAGCAGAGAGCTGTTTATTTCCATGTATACCCGGCTGTCAGTAGCCAGTGTGCCGGACAGATCCTTGATACGGATAAACTCCGGAATTCCCTGCGCAAAGGCGACTATTGACAAGGTACTTCCGTAAAAAGATATCAGGATGCACCCATCGTGGAGCGACAGACGACGATCAAAAATCCGGCAGATATTGAACGTATTGCAATCAATGCGTGCCGGGGAGAGCCCCGCCTCCGTAATCAGATCTTCATACTGGGAAATAACCGTGCGCGATGCAATTGCCACCAGAAGCGCCAGATCACCGTTTTCCCGAACATTCAACTGCTGATAATCAATGTGGGTATCGGCATTGTCAAACGGTATGCTTTTCTTCAGTTTCCAGCGGATCAGATCCAGAGCTTCCGCGCGGCTTTTAAAACGTCCTTCAAGATCGAGCAGCATAATCCTGCAGGTCGAATCAGGCAGTGAAACCGCAACCCTCGATGACCGGCAGAGCAACAGATTGTATGCCGATTTCAAACCTGCAACGAATGCGCCGGGATCAAGAACATTCTGTTCCCGAAGTGAAATCTGAAGAGTATGCGGAGAAAACGGGGCGTGGGCAACCCGCTCTACACGAGGAGATGCGGCAGTGCCCCCTGTCAAGGCACACATTACCCCATAAGGGCTGATTTCAATACCGATCAGATTGTTGGTAAACAACATGGCAATTCCTGTTCCGGTCATTCAACAAACGTGACGCGGTTTATCTCCTTGAGTGTCGTTATACCGGCCGCCAGTTTCTCTTCAGCTGAATCCCGCAGAAACATGACGCCGGCATCACGGGCAGCCTTTTTCAGTTGGGTGGCAGGAACTTTGGCAATAATGAGATCACGTATCTGGTCATTCAATTCCAGAAGCTCGACAATGGCAACGCGGCCTTTATAGCCGGTACCATGACATTCATCGCACCCGTGCGACTCATACAGGGTCATCCCGCGAAAACGCTCCGGATCCACTCCCCCTTCGATCAACTGCTCATCACTGTACTGCACCGGACGGCGACAGGCGGTACAGACCTTTCTCACCAGCCTTTGGGCCAGGACACAGTTAAGGCATGATACAAAATTATAGGGGTCAATGCCCATATGGATGAAACGCCCGATAACGTCAAAAACGTTGTTGGCATGAACAGTTGTGAATACCAAGTGGCCGGTCAGGGCCGACTGAACAGCAATCTGCGCGGTCTCGGAGTCCCGTATTTCACCGACCATGATTTTGTCAGGGTCATGACGCAGGATTGAGCGCAATCCCTTGGCAAAGGTCAACCCTTTTTTTTCATTAACAGGAATCTGCAGCACACCGCGCAGCATATACTCAACGGGATCTTCAATCGTGATGATTTTATCCTCACCGGTATGAATCTCGGTCAGGGCAGCATAGAGAGTTGTCGTTTTACCGGAACCGGTTGGGCCGGTCACCAGCACCATACCATAGGGCTCGCGAATTTTTCTCCGCAGGCGTTTGATTTCCCGTTCGCTAACCCCCAGGTTTTCCAGCGTCAACCCCTTCAGGTCACTGGCGATACTCTCCTTGTCGAGAATACGGATAACGGCATCCTCTCCCATGGAGCTCGGCATAATCGAAACGCGGAAATCGATCGATTTATCTCCAAAGCGGATTTTAAAACGACCATCCTGGGGAACGCGGCGCTCCGATATATCCAGCTCGCTCATTACTTTCAATCGAGAAATAATCGGTGCCTGAAAATGAAGATCGATCGTATCATTCGCTTTATACAGCACCCCGTCAATACGATACTTGATATCGACTCCATCAAGCCCTGTTTCAATATGGATATCGCTCGCTCTGCGGCTCAATGCGTCCAGAATGGTCGTATTGATCAGCTTGATGATCGGGCTGGTGTCATCGGACAGAGATTCGACCGACAGCACCTCTTCGCCCCGGTCGGTCTCCTTGACCAGCTGAAGCATGAAGTCCTCAGAGACCTCGCGCAGCACGCGGCGTGTTCCTTCGCCGGCTTTGGTTACCGCGGCAATTGCAGAGTCGGATGCGATGCGGATCTGAACCTGGCGGTCCAGCAGAAGCTCAAGCTCATCCAGATTGACAACATCGGTTGGATCGGACACTGCGATTACTATGACATGCGGCTGCATCTCAAGCGGCACAAAATGAAACCGGTAAATTGCATCCGGCGGCAATTGATTGAGCAGCTCGGAATCCATCTTGAAATTGCGTAGATCAACGTATTCGAGGCCAAATTGCTCCGCCAGCGCCTGTGCAAGGTTTTCTTCCGTAACAAACCCTTCGTGAACGGCAATTTCACCGAAACGCTGCCGGGTTGTATCCAGCTTTTCAATGATAATCGGCATCTGATCGGGGTTCAGATATCCCCGTTCCATCAGAATCATTCCGATATATTTTCTTTTGAAGGGTTGCATAGCCATCCTAACCTACTGTACCAGCAATTTTAAATATAGGAAGGTACATCGCAATAATAATAACACCGATGACTACACCCATAATCAGCATAATGGCAGGTTCTATGGCTGTAGTCAGCAGATGCATGCGCTCTTCAAGTTCATCTTCCAGATAATTGGAAATATCAATCAACATATCCTCAAGTGACCCGGTGGTCTCGCCCACTCCAAGCATGCGCAGCGCCAATGGCGGCATGATATGAATTCGTTCAAGCGCTACCGAGAGCCGGCCCCCCTCTTCAATAAAACGGACAGCCTCGAACAGGCGTTTCTCCATAAACACGTTATTCAATGTCCCGATTGACATCCGCAGTGATTCAATTATCGGAATACCGCTCCCCAGAACAGTTGCCAGGGTACGGGTAAATCCGGCAACCGAATACTTGGTAAAAACATCTCCGGCCACCGGAACTGTCAGCTTGAAACGATCAAGCGCAAATCTGCCCGCTTCAGTACTTTTCCACGATCTGAATGCGGCCAGCAAGCCGATACAAACAATGATACCAAAAACAAAATAATGCCTGAGCACCGACGTAAAACTGATTAACAACTGGGTCAGGGCGGGGAGCTGTGATCCTGAATCGGCGTACACCTGGCTGAAGGTAGGAACAACATATACCAACAGCAGTGTGATCGCGAGAAAAGCAAAGACAACGAGGATGGCAGGGTAGAATATGGCCGCGATAATTTTTTTACGGAGCTGGCCTACCCTCTTCAAATATTCGATATAACGTCGGATGGTTTGCGGAAGGTCGCCGGTCCGCTCCCCTGCACGAATAGAGGCAACATAGAGATAGGGGAACGCCCGGCCATGCTTTTCCATCGCAGCCGACAATGCGGCCCCCGCCTTTACATCTTCACGCACCTGGACCAGAACTTCATACAACGCCCCGGAGTCATGACGTTCAAGAATCGCATCAAGAACCTGCATGATCGGCATCCCGGCCTTAATCAGCACCAGCATTTCCTGATTGAAAGTCAGGAGAGACCTGTTATCGATTTTCCTGCGTTTGAGCCCCTTATCAAACAAAAACTGAAACGGCTTCTTTTTAACTTCAAATACAAAGAAACCCTGATCTTCAAGGTTTTTGCGCAGAACAGCACTGTCCGCAGCCTCAAAATCCCTGATGAGAATTTTACCGTCTGATGCTCCAAGTTTGCATGAATAAAGGGCCATAACACTAACTTCATACCACAGAAGGCAAAATAGTAAAATATAAAACCACAGACAGGGTGCCTGTGGTTTTATGAACTACTTATTGAGCGCCAACTTATCTGTCGTGACAGGAAATGCAGAGCAAGCTGCCCGGCAACCTTAGATGTTTAAGATGCAGCTGCCGCTCGTCGGGGGTGACATGCATATTGTGGCACGTCGTGGCGCAGGTAATCGTCCCGTCACTTGAAAGCGGGAGATTTGCGTGGTTAACAGCCGGCTTTTTGCCGGTCGCATGGCCGATTCCTACGCCCATGGAGTCTTCCGGTTCAGGTTTAATCGTATGGCACTGCAGACACAACTGATTCAGGTCCGCTTTCATTTCCCTCTTCGTAGAACCGAAAACGAACCAGCCACGCAGTTTATCAGGCGGAGCTACATGGCAGACCGCACAATCACCGACATCGGTATGCGGATTCGCCTTCACACCTTCCGCGGCGGATACAGCGGCAGAAAATAACAGCAGAACAAGTACTGTCAATAACCCGTCAAGGGCACATATTCGCATATCCCGCTCCCATTAGTATGACTTCGGATTGTGATCAACGCCGTGGCATGTCAGCCAGCATTCACCATGGAAAGTGGATACACCCTTCTCAACAAACTTGAGTTTCCCGGTGGAGCTCTCGGTCACGTAATCCCTGTTGAAGCGGATCAGATAACGGTTTTCTGCGCTGCCGTGGGACGAGTGGCAGGTATGACACGACGTTCCTCCCCCCTTGAAATTGCGTTCTCCCGCGATGTGACGCGAATGGAGCGAGAAACTTTCATTCCCCAAGATACTGGAACGCTTGTGGCAACGGTAACAGATAGCATAGGCAAAACTGCTTTCCTCGATGCCGTCACCGGTCGCAAAGTTGTCAACCAGCAGCCCTTCGTATTTTGAGCCATGGGGCCCTCGGGGAGCATTTGTGTCGTCACTGCCGTGGCAGTCAGCGCATTTCAAAATCGACACATCATTGGCGGCCGTTTTCTTTTCCCGGTAGGGCCTGAGCAGACTTACAACCGCCAGATTTTTGCCCTCGGCCTCGACAGGATGAAACGATGCATTGCCGGTGTTAAATTCGGTGCGCTTGTTGGTTGATTTAAGCGGCAGGTTGGCGCTTTCTGCATGGCAGAGGTAACAGAGCTCATACTCTTTCGTAATCGGGGCAGTAAAATTGCCGACCCGTTTGCCTTGCAATCCCGCAAATGGATTGGCGCTGGAAACGTAATGGACATTGTGGCAG
>JBAQPK010000032.1:0-11103 GCA_049305715.1 Desulfuromonadaceae bacterium
ATCCAGGGAATGGGCAAAAAGATTATCAGAAATCTCTGGAATGTTTTCAGAAACTCATAAAGGATTACCCGGGGAGTAGTTACAGGAAAGACAGTGAGATGATGATATTTAACATCAATAACGTCATTATTAAAGATAAGACGATTGCTACGCAACAAACATATATTGAGGCTCTCCAGCAAGAGGTTAAAAGCAATCGGAATGAGATTGTTATTCTGCAAAACAAGATTGAAGCGCTTGAACAAGAGGTCAGGAGCAAAGAGAATGATAATATTGAACTGCAAAAAAAGTTTTTTATACTCCAGAAGGGACCGGCAGACAAGATTCTGATAGAAAAGAAAGAACGACGATTGACGTTGATCTCAAAGGGCAAGGTGCTCAAGACCTACCAGATAGCCTTGGGGGGAAACCCGAATGGGCCAAAAGAGCGGCAGGGTGATAACAAAACCCCGGAGGGAACCTACGTTATCGATTCAAGAAACAAGAACAGCCGTTATCACCGATCTCTTCATGTTTCCTATCCAAACGAGAAAGACAAAAAACGAGCAAAAGAGCTTGGTGTTTCTCCGGGCGGAGACATCATGATCCACGGCATTAAGAATGGATTATCATGGGTTGGTGATTTACACACAGAAGTTGACTGGACGAAAGGGTGTATTGCCGTTACGGACGAAGAAATAGAGGAAATTGACAAATTGGCGCCAAATGGCACGATCGTTGAGATAAGGCCAGGAAGACAAAGCCTGTAAATTTTTTTGTGTAAATTATCCGCGCAGTAATTATGTCCGCGTCTTCAACCAATACTCCAGCTTGACAAGCAAATCACCCAGAATCAGCGGCTTGGAGAGATGGTCGTTCATCCCGACCGTAATGCATCTGTCATGATCCTCCTTCATGGCATTTCCGGTAAGCGCGATTACCGGAATGTCGTGGCGACGCACGGCTGAGGCTGGATTGCGGATGACAGCGGTGGCTTCGTAGCCGCTCATTTCCGGCATCATGCAGTCCATCAGTACCAGCGCGTAATCGTTGTTCTCCAACGCCAGCAACGCCTCCCTGCCATCGCCGGCCACATCTACCAGATACCCATAGTTCCTCAGCAGTTTGGGCACAATGCTTTGTGCTGTCGGATCGTCTTCAGCCAATAACAAACGAATAACACTGCCGGTTTCCCGCACATCAACAGAACGGCTTTGCGCGGAAGATGGCTGTGGCGATGCATTATCACGTTTGTCCTGTTTCTCCAGCACGACGGTAAACCAGAAGATGGAGCCTTCGCCCTTGATGCTCTTCACGCCGATACTTCCACCCATCAACTGCGCCAACCGTTTGCATATCGCCAACCCCAGTCCGGTCCCGCCGAATTTGCGGGTGGTCGAACTGTCACCTTGGGTAAACGGCTCGAATATGTGTTCCAGCTTGTCGGCCGCTATGCCGATGCCGTTGTCGCTTATCTGAAACCGGAGGGTGGCTGTGTGCTCATCTTCGGCATCTTTCCGGACAGTTAGGGTTACAGAGCCTTTGGGAGTAAATTTGATGGCGTTGCCGACAAGATTGACAATGATCTGGCGAAGTTTTCCGGCATCGCCTTTCAAGGCCGTTGGAACCTCGTTATCAATAGATGAGGTGAGTTTTACCGCTTTCTCGCGGGCATGAAGCGACAGGAGGCAGATGGTATCGGAAATTACCTGCGTAAGGTCAAATGTGGATAGCTCCAGTTCTACCTTGTCGGCTTCTATTTTGGAAAGGTCGAGGATGTCGTTGAGCAGACGTATCAGCTCGATGCCGGACTTCTTGGCGCTTTCGGCATATTCCAGCTGCTCCCGGCTCAACGCGGTATGCTGCAGCAATTCGATCATGCCGATGACGCCGTTCATCGGGGTCCGGATCTCGTGACTCATGGTGGCCAGAAAGCGGCTCTTGGCGATGTTGGCGGCTTCGGCTTCCTCCTTGGCTTGATGCAGTTCTGATTGCGCCTGTTTGTGTTCGGTTATGTCATGCACCATTCCTTCGGAGCGGATAACCCTGCCTGACGTATCTCTTCCATGTTCGCATTTTTCATGAACATAGCGAAGCTCTCCGGTGTTCTTGCGGACAATCCGGTGCTCAATCTCGTAGCCGTCCCTGCCTTCCTGCATTGACTCTACATAAGCCGAATTTACCGCATCACGATCTTCCGGATGCACCGCATCGAGAAATGCCTCATACGTGGCGGCAAATTCCTGCTGCTGCAGCCCGAATATGCGATAGATTTCGTCAGACCAGACAAGCCGGTTTGTCATAAGATCAAGTGACCAGGAACCTATCTGGCCCATTTTCTGCGCCCTGTTCAAAAGGCGCGCACTTTCCTTAAGCTTATCCTCAGTCCGCTTGCGCTCGCTGATATCGCGGACAAAAGCGCAGTGACGCTCTTCGGAGCCGAATTTGATGTGGTTGACGGCTACTTCCACTGGGAACATCCTGCCGTCCTTGGTGCACTGTTCGGACTCAAACGTCATTGAACCGCGTTGCCGGAGTGTGGCAAATTGTTCCGGCCACATGTTGGCGTTAAAGTGGGGATCAAAATCAGGAACAGTCAGCTGGAGCAACTCCTCCCTGGAGTAACCGAGAGAGCGGCAGGCAGCTTCGTTGACATCCACGATGCGGGCATCGGGAGCAATCCAGAATAGAGCGTCTGATGCGGACTCCAAACTGATACGCGCCCATTGCAGGGCCTCCTCCACCTGCTCCCGCCTGGCCAGGGTATCGGCAAGAGTGACATTGTTGTAGCTTGCCTTGGAGATCATCCGGGCCAGTTTTGAATAAAATCCCATTGCTTTCCGGACAGTCTCCCGGCTCCAGCGTGGCACCCGGTCAAGCGCCGCCAGATACTCTGTCTCGTCATAGCCGAAGCGCCGCGCCTGGGCGCGAAACAGCTCATAATCCGGTTTCTCGTCGTCGTAGAGGAACTGACCCAGAAAAATGTTACCGATATGCCTGTCTCCAAGCATGATCGGGGTAGCAATGTCCCACATGTTGTTTTTGCAGCGGTATTCCTTGAAGGTTCCCGGCGGGACGCCGCTTGAGAGAGATATGTCGCTTTCATGGCAGAATGCGCAGGATTCCGGCACTGCCCGGTGGAATTTGACACAGATATCCTGCCATCCGGTACCGACCAGCACTGTGCCCTTGAGGTCGATGATACCGACACCGATGCCGGTAAGGGCATAATAATCGTCCATCATCTCCTGAAGGGCAGTAACGTCGATGATGCCGGCCAGTTCGATGTTGGCTAAATCAGGCGAACTGGATTTCTCTCCTTGAATATGCTCGAGGGGCGTCATCGTTCCCCCACGTTGAATTCGATGCCAAGCAACGTCAGATCGTCTTTCGCTGGATGTCCGTTTCCAAAACCAATAAGGGATTGGATGGCATTGGCGCAGGTCATCTGGAGGGTTTCGCCGCCATCCGCTTGCAGTTTATGAATAAAGCGCTCCTCGCCGTAAAACTCCCCCATCGTGTTTTGATACTCGACGATCCCGTCGGTGTAGAGAAAGAGTCTGTCACCGGGCTCCATGGTAATTTCTCCCTCATCGTAGGAGGCACTTTCTCCCAGACCGATTATGGTTCCCCCTTCGCCAAGCGTTTCAATGCGGCCATCGGCCCTGATGAGATACGGTAATGGCAGCGCGGAATTGCTGTAGCGCACTTTGCCGCTTTGAGTGTCGAGGAGCAGGTAACAGATCGTGATGTACTTCCCGAATCGCTCAATGGGATAGTCCCGATTCAGCCTGGTAAGGACCCCGGCCGGAGAGACAAGCTCATAATGGGGAGGTGGGGGGATGATCCGCTTCAGAATCTGGCCCCTGAAAGGGTCAAGGGCCTGGGCCACGGAAGTGGCCACCATGGCTGCCGGAACCCCGTGTCCGCATACGTCCAGGACGTAAGCGCCAATGTGGGTTTCATCAAGCCTGAACACATTGAACAAGTCCCCCCCAACCTGTTCGCACGGTATGAACCGCCAGGCAAAGTTAAAGGATGTTCCCTTTAGCGGTTCGGACGGCAGCAGGCTCTGCTGGATTGCGGCGGCTGACGACAGACTCTCGTCGATTTCGTGCAATTTTTCCTGAAGCTGCCTGCGGGTTCTGAACAATAATTCGGACATGCGCTGAATGTTCAGGCAGTTGTTTACCTTGGCAAGGATCTCATGTCCATTCAACGGTTTGGAGATATGGTCGCTTGCCCCCAGTTCGAGTCCGTCGGCATTCCCGATGGAGAGGGACCATCCCGACAGGTCGATTACCGGGATGTGGGCTGTCTCCCGGTTGTGCGCAAGTGTTACGCAGAGGTTGAACCCCTCCTTTCCCTGCATGGCGGTGTTGACGATCACCAGGTCGGGATGCTCGGCGGCTGCCAGGGCCAGAGCCTCTTCACAGGTCGCAGCTCCCAGGACCGTATGGGATGCCTGTTCGAGAATGTCCCGAAGTTGGTTCATGCTGCCTCTGTTGTCATCGGCGACAAGGATCTTTGAAATCTCTTTTCCCCTGTCGGAACCGCCCAAATTGTAAGCAAAAGAGGCATGCACCTGCGTCAGGTTGCTTTTCCTGATGTAGGTGCGGAGTAATTCCCTGTCGGCCGATGTCAGGTCGAGGAACTGCAACCCCATGCCTGCCGGAAGTTCAGGTCGTTGCAGGAGTTCCGGATGGTTTGTCCAAGTGACCCTGGCGCTGCAGGATAGCCGTAGTTTACTGTCCGGAAAGAGGAACTCCAGTTTAAGGGTAGTGCCTGACTCCAGGGGGTGGCCGGTTTCGAGGAAAAGGCCGCCGGTGCTCAGATTAATGGAGTGACCGGTCAGGAGGCTTCGGTGGTCTGGCCCATAATGGACAAGGAGCCTGGCCGAGTAACGGGGGGCGGAATGGTCATCGATGCGGAGAAATTTATGGGTCGTTTTCAGTAAATCGTGACGGTTGATCGGCTTCTGGACGATGGCATCGCAACCGGCCTCCCGGCAACGTTTCAGATCATCCTCCCTCTTCCCCTGGATAACCATGACGACCGGTATACCCCTGTCTCGCACGTCTTCCTTGATGGTCCGGCAGCACTCATCACCGTTCATACCCCGCATGTACAGGTTCAGGAAGATCAAGTCAGGTTTTATTTCCTTGGCCAGGGCCAGGGCTTTCTTTCCGCTGTCTGTCGTAATGAGTTCAAATTCATCCCGGTGCAGGAAGGTCTTCTCCAGCCTGAGAAAAAGCTCCGGATCGTCGGCAAGCAGTATCTTCCTTTTTCTCATATGCGTTCCTTTTGTCCGCTGTTTCTCTCCGTGGAATCTTCGCCGGCATGACCAGGTGGCAGCAGCGGTTATCCCCTGATGCTCTGGTTATTCTCGGCATAAGTTACTCCACTCAATAACGTGCCCCCCTTATTGTACCCGGGCTTTCTGGTTGTCAAGCTATTATGCTTCCCGTCTATTTGCCTGATCATCTCGATTTCCGGGAGATCGTGGCTTCAGGGTTGCATCGGTACTAAGTACAACTCCTGGCTCTGTTTCTACCAGCTGTTACGTCGGGAACCTGCGGGCCAGGTCATTGTCGATCACATAGACACAGACCTCCTTTGCACTCTGTTTGGTGTAGTGATACTTGGCGGCACAAAGGTTGCCGATAAGAAACGAGACATCGTCGCGGATCCGCTTGTCGTAGGTCTTGAAGGCTTCGGTGTCGTAATCCTTGATCGCGCGGCGGAAATTGGCGTTATCGAGAAACGGTTCCAGAACCTTTTCCTTCAGATTGTGGACATAGCGTTCATGGAGCGATTGGTAAAGACCCGTTTCCACCGGATCCACCCCCTCCGCGAGAATTTCCTGAGTCAGGGTTCTGGATGCGTACTCCTTCTGGGTTTCCCGGCGGAAATCCAGACGCGCGCTCTCTTCGATCGCACTTCCGAGAAGCCGCTCCTCGATGGCGCGCAGAAATTCTTCCGTAATTTCCAGCTTTTCGTTGGTAAAGCGGCAGATCGCCACCGATCCCGGTTCAAAACTGACCGCAAACATGTAATTGAGCAGGTCCCGGGCAATCTGTTCCTCGTTGTAGTAGTAGAGCGACTCCTTGACCTCCTGCAGCACCGCATAGTTGTAGTTCCGGAGCAGCGAGTCGAGGAATCCGTCCGGCAGCATCTCCTTCAGGTCCGTACGCCATTTGGTGAAGAACGTGTTGAGGCCGGACATGGAGATGAGTTCGTCCTTGCGGGCATAGGCCGCATAGAATTCGCCGAAGATCTTGATGGAATCCCGTCCGGAAAATCCGGTAACCCCTTCGTACTCCGACTCGTCGATGATCCCTCTCCGCCGCTTGGCGGTGAGCCGCTTGCGATCCTCCTCGGAGAGCCATGAGGGGATATGCCCGGTATACATCTCCATCTTGAGAAGCTGCAGGTTTTCGTCGCAATACTGCCCGTATTTTTCGGGTTCTCCGATCCATTCCAGCAGCGCTTCTGACATGGTATTCATCCGGGTGGAAATGATCGTGCGGGCAAAGTTGTGCAGGACACGGGGGATGAAACTCTCGTCGATATGCTTGCCGAAGATGTTGCGGTAGATCTCCACCTCGGTGTTCAGATCCATCACATACGGGATATTGATGAACTCGATCCGGTCGGTAAAGGATTCAAAACCCTCGATGGTCTTCTCGTCCTCCGGGTTCATCAGGGCGATGAAGAGCGATCTGACGTTCTCCTCCAGGTCCTCCACCTTGTGGATCCCCTCGCTGATGATATTGTGCAGTTCGAACAGCCGTTCGGCGTTGTGGGACTTTACATCCATCAGCGCATAGATGCCGTTATTGGTCTTGGCAAAACTTGAATAGAGGTATTTGACCGCATTGCTGTCGCCCAGCAGGATATCAATCTTGCGCTGCAGCTGCTCGTTGGACATGACGTTCTGCTTCATCGGCTTGTCGCCCGGATTAAAGACGGCGATTCCTTCTCCCAGGCGGCGGTTGATGCGGTAGGGACGGGCATGGATCATGCGGTAGATGTCCTTCGAGTTGGGGAGACGCTGGATCAGGGCGTCGAAGATGGAACTGCAGATGGTGCAGGGGGTCTCACGGAAGACCCACTCGAACTCCTTGTCGGTGAAAAGTTTCCACTTGAACTCATCGTTTTTGAAGAGGTCGTCGAAAAACAGGCGTCGGTCCCGCTTGGGAATCAACAGGAGCGGATTGTCATGGGATGGACAGGTGATCTCCACGAAATCGCCGTTCCGGTACAGGGTGTTTTTCATTTCGGCCAGTTCAGCCTGTCCCAGTTCATATTCATCGAGCAGGGTCGAAAGCCGGTCGACAAACGACGCCATCTGGTTTTCGTTGATCTTCGCCAGAATCCTCCGGTCAAGCCTCCATACAACCTCGTAGCGTGTTCCCGCCCCGCTGTTGGCATACTCCTCAAATTTAAGCAGCAGGTTATTGAGAAAAGTACTTTTGCCTGAGCCGGGGGGACCTTCGAAGATGTAGATCTTGTTCTGCTGTGCGCTCCCCTTCATCGCATCGACATGGTTTATGAAGCGGTTGGCAAAGAGACGATCGGCGAAGAAGGGGCGATCGGTATCATTGACAAAAAGGTTCCGGCAATCGTAGTCCACATAATTGATCGATTCCGGGTCGTCGGGATACTCGTCGCTCCCCACTCCGACATAGGTGCGAACCATGTCATGAAAGGTCTGGAATATGTTGCGTACGACCGTGTCGGGACGTGTGGTCAGAATCTTCAGGAAATCATCGAAGGTGATGGTCTGACTCTGCTCCCGTTCGCTTATCTTGCGATTGAGATGTTTTACGGCCTTATCGATATTTGACATGATAGCACCAGTCACAGTTTCTTTTTGGTCAATATCTTCCCGTTCATCGAATAGAGTACCCTTTGCCAGGTAATTTCCTCTTCACGGGGCTCCTCCTGCCGTGCCGTGGATGCCGGCGCAGCCGCAACCTCTGCCTCACTGGTCTCCAGATGAACCGGGCCGCCCCACAGGTACTCGATGCCTATCATTGTATTGGCGATATACTCCTGTACCAGCTGCTTTCCCTCGAATGCATGGTTCAGGTGCAGCGAGCCTTCGATCCCCCTTGTCTGGTCAATGGTGATGACCGGCGGATGGTAGAGGGAATTCAACACCATCTGCTGATAATCATGGGCCTTGCGGCTCTTGACATAGTACTGCCACACCATGCGCTGCTGGTCGAGCCGTTTGCCGGCGACAAACAGCTGGTGGCGGTCCATGAAGTCCTGCTCCAGATAGTTTTTCAGGAAGAGGAAGTCGCACAGGTTTTCACGCACCGAAAAGATGAAGTCACGACCCGTTGCCGCCCCGGTATCGTACTGTTTGCGCTGGTCGGTCTTCAGAATCCTCTGGAAAGCGAAGGAGAGGCGTCCCTTGTCGGCCTGTTCCTCAATATGGTTGAAGAGCCGCATCCCCAGTGCATACGGGTTCATCCCGACCCGCGGCATCGAGGTGACGCCGGCATGGACCCGGGCAAAATCCACTTCATGCCCCTTGATACGGTCATCCTGCAGAAAGAGAAACTCGTGCCAGTAGCTGGCCCACCCCTCATTCATGATTTTGGTCCGGATCTGGGGCTGAAAGAACAGGGATGTTTTGCGAACGATCTCCAGGATCGATCGCATCCAGACGTTCTCATCCCTGGCCAGAAACTCCGAATTATCCAGCAGGAAGCGGAGCAGGTCGTGCTTCCTGGCCGGCTGCGCCTCACCGGAACGGGCAAAGTGTGCCTCCAGTTCCGGATAACGCCGTTCCGCCTCGGCAAAGAAGGCTTTCTCGCCCTGTTCGCCAAATGCTTTCAGGCATTCATTGTAGCGGCCAACCTCTTTGATGTAGTCGCTCACCGAAACTTTTTTCTCCTCCTGGAGAAAAACATCAAAATAGTAGTCGAGACGGGACGAACACTCCGTCTCCGGTGAGGAGAAGCGGTCCACCAGATCGCCATGGTAATCGACCAGATTGTCGATTCCCCGGGCAAATTCGATCACGTAGTCAACCCAGCGTCCCTTCTCGGCTCGCAGCCTGGCGATTACCCGTTTGTCGGAGAGGGCTTGCCCTGTAAAATCGTAGTCCCATGTATTGCGGAAATAGAGGTTGTTCTGAAAAAAATCGATGTGGGCCAGGACGTGATAGAAGATCATCACATTCAGCCAGTCCGGGTTGTTGTCGTTGTAAAATGATATTGGCGGCCGGGTATTGATGACCGTTTCATAGGGGTTATGGGGATAGAGCTCATACTTCCCCTTCTCCCGCAAAACCTCCACGTCATGCACCCAATAGTCGTAGAGCGTCGGAATCATCACCTTGGGGGAAAGCTCCAGCAGATCGCGGTTGGTGACGACGTATTCCAGGCTCTCGTCGGTAAAGGAAAGGCCTGCCGCCCGGGCGCGCTCTTTGCACCCTTCCATGATCCGTTTTGTATGTTGATTAATGAGCTCCATATTTTGTATCAAGAAATAAGTTTCTTGATCCCCTCGATCAGCCGCGGTTCGTCGGCATCCTCCGCCATTATGTCCATTCTCAGCAGCTCCGCCTTGTCCTTCAGTAACCCCGAATTTCTCAAGTAGCGGGCAACTTCGGTACCGCCGGTCTCCCCTTGCCCATGTTCGGCGATGGTTACTCCCATCCGGCTCGCGTATTTCAGAATCTTCTCCAGCTCCGGAAGCGCCTTCTGGCCGCCGTCATCCCAGTCATCGCCGTCGGTGCCGTGAAAAACGTAGATGTTGTAATCCCGCGCCAGGTTATCCTTGTCCACGATCTCATTGACGAGACGATAAGCGCTGGAAACCTGTGTTCCGCCCGCAACCCTGGAATTGTAATAGGTGTAGAAGTCCGGCACCTCCCTGGCCTCGGTGTCATGCAGGATGAAGCGGCATTCGGCCTGGCCGCCATACTGATAGAGCAGCCAGCTGTAGATCAGCACATGCTGGGATACGATCAGGTCGGTAACCTTGCCGGCCATGGAGCCGGAATAATCGCGCAGGAAGAAGAGCATCGCCTGCGGCTCATAATCCTTTTCCCGTGAGAGCACACGGTAGACCTTGTCGCGCGGTGCGATCAGAAAACGGGTCGGGTCGATGTCCGCCACGTCGGGAAGGTTCCCCAGGGCGATGTTCGTTTCGACAATCTTGCGCAGGGTCGCCTTCTTATCCAGCACCTGGCCGAAGCCGCGATTCTTGTCGGTCAGATCGTAGGTGTAGCGGGTAAAGGAGCGCTTCTTTCCCTTCTCTTTCAGGTTCGGCAGCTGGAATTTTTCGGCCAGTGACTTGCCCAGATCATAGGCGGAGGATTCAAGTTCATGATTCTCGCCCCCACCTTCGCCGGGGCCGCTTCCGGGCTGCTCACCATCCTCACGTACCGGCTGTTCCCCGATGACCTCTCCCTCTTCCCCATTACCGGTGCCGCCGGATTCGCCGCCTTCGCCCGGAGGGCGTACCGTCGGGTCGTGAAAGAACTTTTCCTCCACCGTGGTCGGAACGACTACCACCTTACCCGTTCTTCCGCGCCCCGGCTTCACCAGTCTTCCCACCTGGATCTTACGGGGGAAACCGTCCTCTTCCCGCTGCCGGTCGCGCTCCAGCAGTTCATCCAGTGATTTCGCCAGCGCGGCGGAGCTTAGCTGCGGCGCCACTGCCTGCCGGAGAACAAGCAGGTCACCATCGGCATAGATGCTGCGACCGAACCGTGATAACTCACCGTTTTGCGGCTTATCGTCCGGCGGAACTCCGTGACCGTCCGGCACTGTCGCCAGCTCGGTCCGCATCCGCGCCTCCCGCTCGGGTGAAAGACCGCGCGCCTTCAGCTCTTCAAGGTATGTAAGCAGGTCGTCTCTCATATTGACCTATCCGTGTGTTTGTTTTGAGAACGCGATTTTTTCGTTCTGGCAAGGCTGTCGAGAAATTGCGCGGAGACGTAGCAACGCTACGTCGCACAAGTAATTTCGAAGACTTACGCAGCTAGGGCGGAAAAGGCGCGTTCCCATCTAGTTCTCGTCCTCCTGCGTGCAGAAATACTCGATCGTCTTCTGCGCGCAGGTCCGGCAGTAACCCAGCTTATGCAGCATGGTCGTGATC
>JBAQPK010000033.1:0-9910 GCA_049305715.1 Desulfuromonadaceae bacterium
AAGTACAATGTACTCCTCGGCTCGGCGTTCAACTTTCAGACCGGAATCCCAGTGCTTAAGCTGTTCATTGTTGGTCCTGCGGCACATTTCAACAAAAGTCCGTTCCGTGACCTTCATCGCCTCACTCCACGTTGCTCCTTACCAAGTGATGTCCAGCGTTCCACCGTTATGGCGCCATTAACGGTGTCAATGATGGCTTCCTTTTTGTCACCTTCAAAATAAAGCTCCGCAACCGCTCTCACTTCCCGGTTGATGAGGGCCTGGTGTGAGATACGCCTGCGATACGGTCGATCTTCGATAAAAGCTGCAATCTTGTCTGCTGTCGCGATGAGACGAACCCGGTCATCAAGCAGTTCCGACGCCAGTCCCTTCGGATATCCGGACCCGTCTGGAAGCTTATGATGGTGGAGGATCACGTCTCCGTAAGGCTCAAATATCGTACCCTGAACATAATCATGGCCCCAGGCCGGATGATTCTCCATGACCTCCCACTCTCTTTCCGTCAACGGATGCCGTTTATCAAGAATCCTGTCCTGGACAAAAAGCTTGCCGACGTCATGGAGCATTCCTGCCATGTATGCCTGAGTAGCGGAGAAACCGAAATCTTTATTGCTGCTAACAACAATATCCCAGGCAATCTCGGCGGTCAGGATTGAATGTCGATAGAGATGAAGATTGCGTGCATGAAGGCTCTTCTGAACCAAGATCAGCGAATTGTTTTCCAAGGCGATGTCCAAGGCCTTTTTATCGATCATATATACTCCATTACCTCCAAAATAAAGCTGTCAAAAACTTCACCTTCAACATCTCCTCAATGACATGACCGGTGGTGAAGAACCCACGGATCCAGGCGATACAAAGGAATAGCCCAGTGATAGATATGGCTAGAATGGTTTCTCCCATCGTGCCTGTTACATACATTCCAAAACCCTTCCGCCGGGTACTGACCGGCGACCGGAAGGGAATACCCGTTACACTAAGATAATCTTCACCCAAGTGCAGAAGTGCTCCGATGCAGATAAAGGTAAAGATATAGATCCAGACGTTTGGGGAAAGCCGGCATGTTTCGTAGGACGCAAGGGCAAGAATGATCCAAGGTAGCGGCCAGTGCGTGGCTGTACGATGCCGAATGATTCCCATCTCCAGTAGGTCCGGCATGATCGATCCAATCATCGCCATGCAAGTTGGAATGTACCCGCCTGTCACCGCGTAGATGGTAGCGCCAGAAGTCAATTTATGGTATTGCCACCGCATCAATGACCATGCTCCAGATATCTCACTTGCAGCCAACACCTCATCTATTTTGATCGATCAAATCGAAAGAATTTCTTCAACAAATTGCCCACTCTGTCCTATTAAGACAAAGTGGCTAAACTATATGAAATAATTGCATATAAACTCGTTTTTCAGCGCATTTTTTGTTGACAAAAAACTGAGCGTGCGCAAAATATAGATAAAGTTCTACAGGGACCAGATAGCCATTAAAAAGAGGGGGGCGGAACATGACCAGAAAATTTCAGGATTTCTTTGTTAAGAACAAAAAATCTCTCATATTCCTATCATTCGGTTACGTCGCCCTGTTAATATTTATGCTCAAAATGATCGGCATTGGTGCGACGTCAACGTTTTTCCTTTTCCTTGCAATTTGCTCCTTGCCCACCTTAATTGCTCGTGCATTGGGAGATAAACGGCAGATTGCTGATGATGGTGATAAAGGTGGATACCGATACATCTATTCTTACCGATATGGCTCAAAATTTGGGGATCACAGTTAAGCTCAGACAGAATACAGAGTTTCCCATGAACCCAGAAGTTTCAACAACTGATCTCGTTCCAAAGAAAACGCTCCTATAAATTCAGACATATAGCCTTTACCCGTGTCAGCATACACATACACATTTTGACCATTTTCGATAAGATGGTTCAGAGCAACAACAGAAACAGGCATTTTCAATTTCCCGATTGACATGGAAACTCCATATTCGGTCAGAGAGAAATTTGGCGATGCCTGTTTCAATCTCAACGCATCTGCATCGTCAACTCTCACTGGCACTACGAGTCCATCTCCCACCGGAATCAAGAAATCAGGCACAAAAGAAACTTTTTCTATTTCGGACATTATCATCGATCCTTTCCTTAACGGCGATGTGGCGCCGGTCCTCCGCTCTTGGGGAGATTAGAGTTTTTGCTCTGGTTTTGGAGCACTCTCGCTGTCTTCTGAGTAGAGATCTTTACTTGTTCAGTCTTATCTCGCGCTGCCTGTGCAACTTCACGCGCCGCTTTCTCTTCTGCCCCTTGAGTCGCCGAACGGGATGATTTTATTGCGCCACCCAACTCTCTGGTTAGAGGAACGACGTCACCCGCTATACTCTGGACAGTTGCAATAACACCTTCAGCTGTCTTCTGATCCACCCCAGTTAAACTGACAATCTTTGATGCGGCCATATTGGCAGCGCCTGTAACATGCGTTCCCTGCTGAATTTCCGTGCGATCCGCAAAGAGCACATCCTTCTTGCCGGATGATGTGTTTTCAAGGAGAACCTGTCCGCTCGCTGGATCTACGGTAAGGTTTGCAACTTTCCCTTCGTTTTGGACCTGCATGTGAATCAAACCATCATCACTACCCGAAGCAATGTGCTTGTGTCCTGCTTTGTCAGTCCACGAATAACGACTATGTGTTCCGCGAGCATCGGTATAGGTGTCCTGATGGAAATTATCGCTGATTCCACGATTGCCACGCCAAGTCTGATTACCTACAGTTGAACGCAACCCTTGATCGACGGTCTGAACATTTCTATTTACGCTTTCCGCATCTCTGCCAGTTTTGAAGCTTGCCATATCCTTTCTGCTGACATCGCCACCTCGGCTGATCGAAAACGACTCGACGTTGCCGTTCCTATCTTTGGCAAACTCATACGAGAAGCCCTTGCCGCTCTTCGTCATCCTGTCGACTTCCGCGACGGCATTCTTACCAAAGCCGCCAGCGTTCAGTTCCTGCTTCAAAGTCTCGGCCCGGGCCTTATCTCCAGAAGCCACAACTCCTTGTTCGGTCGAGTTCACAACATTCCCGTCCATCCCAACGTTCATCGTCTGCCTGCCGTCCGGCGTCGAGAAGTTAATGTTCTGCCCCTCCATCGCCTTCTGCATCTGCGCGAACCCCTGGTCGGTCAATTTGCCGCCCTGATACATCTCCGGATCGCTTTTAAGTTGAGGAGCTATCTTGCCGACCATCTGATCAGCCGCACCTCTGACCAAGTCGTACCGGGCACCCCTTCCCGACACATCATGGGAAGCCATGGTCTGGTAATGGTCGTAGCCCCCGGACATATAAATCCCTTGGACTTTCCCTGCGCTTTCCGAAGCGACAACCTTCCCCATTTCGGCGCCAGCGTTGATCGACCCACCCAGTTTGCCGGACATTTCGCTGGATTCGGAAAGCTG
Source organism: Desulfuromonadaceae bacterium (assembly GCA_049305715.1). GTDB lineage: Bacteria > Desulfobacterota > Desulfuromonadia > Geobacterales > Pseudopelobacteraceae > JACRCG01. Next base: position 3,442 of record JBAQPK010000033.1, read on the forward strand.
CTTCGCATTCTGGAATTGTGCCTTCATCTGTAGCGCCTGACCTGAGCTGAGTCCGTACTTCGACGCCACCTGGTTGACCGCCGCAGCATTCGTAAAATCCCCAAGGGACTGCATCTCGGAGCGAAACGCATTGAACTGTCGCCAACTCCCCTGGAAGCCTAGAGTCTGAGCGCCCTCGTATGCTTTCACTTCGCCATCGATCTGTCCGACGTTCTTGTCGAGGTTTTTCCCCAGAAATTCCTGGTAATTGTCGGCATTACCGAAAACCTGACCCAGCGCGGCATCGTTCGCTACTTTCATCTGCGCATGTTTGTTCAGATCCCCGCCATAGTTCTTGTCAATGACGTCACGAAGTGCCCCGGACTGCGCCATCCCTTTTTGCCCATCAAAAATGCTGAGACCGTACGACCTGTCCAGCCCCGCCTCCCGCATCGCAGCCCCTTTGCCGCCAAAGCCGATCGTCTTGCCGACGCTGCCATCGGCCATCATCCTGGATGCTCCGTCCATGCCGAAACCGCCTATCAGGTCATTGGAGGCCATCGTCTTGGATGTCATGTCGAGGTAGGACTGATTTCCCCTAGCCCAGAAGCTGTGCTCGTTCCCCCATGCCTGGGTGGGCATTGCTGAGGAGTTCCGCTGGATCGAAGAGGCTCTGCCGGAAGGGTCTTCCACTTCATGCGCTGCTCGGCTACCGGCCGACTGGATCTGCCCCGAAAGGGAACCGGACATCATCGCCATGGCATGTCCGCCGAACTTTACCAGCATTCCCGTCATGACCGTCGCCAGCATCATGCCGCTCATTCGCAGCGTCCCGAACATCCCCAGAATTTTTGTGGTCTGGTCGGGGAAGAAGTAAAAGGCGTCCATCCCCAGATTGTTCTGGCGCACAAGCTGGTAGGTGCTGTTCGCATAGTCGATGGCAAACTGGTGGATGATGGCATCGACAACGCCCCAGGCGGTCAGCCAGACGAAGAACCCGAAGATGGCCCCGACCGCCTTGCCGATGATGGGAGTCGGGATGAACAGTGCCAGAAACGGGATCAATCCTACAGCTACCGCCGTGAGCACTGCCCTCAAGACCGGCAGCCATTCGTTGGCGGCCTTCATGGAGCCTGAAGCATTCAGCAGGAACTGGTAGTTGGTGGCGCCCGTCGCGTTGCCGCTTCGGAAGATCTCGTCGAGGCGCTGGGAGATATAGGCCTGCTTCACGAAATCTTCAATGGATGCTGCGCCGAGGCCGGCGCCGGTATTAATGTTGTTCAGCACTGTCTTGCACTGGGTCAGGGATGCCGCATTCGTGGGGTCATAACCAAGGGCCGAGCAGACGGCAGTGATATTATTACTCAGATTGGCCGGAGTGAGTTGCGCGCTAATGTTCGTCCAGGCATTGGTGCAGGTCATGGACTGCCCGTTCGGAGTAGTCGAGTCGTAGTAAACGGTATAGATCGAAGGGTTTTGCGCCTGGGCGAGCAGCGGTGTGAAGTCGGTGGACGTTTTTCGCAGGGCATCGACGGTGAGAGTCGTTCCCGGGCGCATGATTTCGTAGCCGACGCAATCCTTGATGTAGTTCCGCATGGAGGTGTCGATGTTGCTGTTAACCGCCGACAGTGGAAGACTTGTGAGCTGGTAGAGTCCCAGAAAACCTTTGCCGCCGGCCTGGCTCTGATAACTCATGGGGTCGCCCGCGGTGGTGACAATATCCACCAGCCCCCGTTCAACGGAATTCAGAACACCGGCAACCGCCACCACCCCGGCCGGTATGCCTCCGATGGCCTGGTTCTTGTTGTAGACCGGATCATAGATATGGAGGGTCCCCTTGGGCACGGCCAAGGAAAGGTAAATACCGATCCCTACCAGGGCCGGAACTATCCATTGCATCGGGGAGCCGTTTCCCGCCCCGAGGATCCTGGCGGCAACGGTTACACAGCCGAAGAAGATCCCGGCAGCGATGGAAAAGGCGTAAAACGACATGTAGCCATTGTCGCCGAATACCAGTGCCAGCTTGTTAAAGGCGTTGACGACAGCATCGAACCCGCCGTAGACATAATAGTCGAAGTCAACCGCCAGGGCGGCGGTCGGCAGAAGGATGATCAGAAGCAGAGCTGCGAATAAGAGGGATTTTATCTTCATTGTGACTCCAACTCACTTATCATGTACATCGACATTGACATACCCCGCTGCAATGAGTTTTTTGTTCCGGAAATGGGCATAGACCATGGTAATCACCGGGATCATGATGAATATCGCGGTAGTCACGAGAATGAAGTACGCCGAGGTCAGAAAGACGGTCTTGAATCCCTGTACCCAGTTAAAGATGCCGGTGACGGTCTTCTCCGACAGTTTTGCGTGATAGAGCTTGGACACTACCCAGACGACATGATCGTCGGAGAGAATCTTGAAGTAGATGAAGTGGAACGCGATGAAGGCGACAATCGCCTTGAGGATCGCCCCGAACGCCATCCCGCCCATCAGGTTCGCAATCATGGCCCTGGTATACTTGCCGATGTAGCAGGTGGCGGTCTTCGCCATGAAGATCGCGTAACCGAGAGAGAAGCCCAGGGCCAAAAGAAACGCGCTTAACTTGTCGAAGATGGTTGGATTGACATCGCCGAACATCGGGATGTACTGCTCGATCACCCCGATGGCGACCGGCGTGAGGAGCGCCGTAACAAGACCGGAGGCAAAGGCGCTGCGAAAACCTACCTCCATGAACTCCAGCCGCTGTTTCGTCGTCAGGAACCGGGCGTTTATCATGCATCCGCCCAACTCGTTCGCAAAGTTCTGGTCGATGTAAGAGATCGCCTCCAAGAGGCCACGTGGGTGAATCTCACTCCCCTGGGGGATGGGCATCATATCCGGGCTGTTATTGTTGCTGCCGCTTCGTGACAATTTTGCCTCCTTTCAGATCAGGGACATGATCAGGTTCATTACGCCTCCCCCATAGGCCACGACAGCCGCCAGGAAGAGACAGATTGCGGCCAGCGTCGGGTTTCTCTGTCGCACCCCGACCCAGAAGGCCAGAAGGATGAGTGAGATGAAAAAAAATCTCCCCCAGAAGCCGTACAGTACTGTGGAAAAAAGCTTTTGCCAGAATCCCGTATAGTCAGCCGCCTTCATGTAATGGAGTGGGTTTAGTTTCTCGATAGGCATGGTGTTTTCTCTCAAAAGATCGGATATAGTTTGGCCCGGACCCGGCTCTTTTCTTTGAGGCCGAAGTACCGGGAATCGTAACTGTCCTTATGTTCGCCCATGACGAACATGAAACCCTTGGGAATCTTTCCGTTGAAAGCGAAGTACTGCATTTTCTCACCCTTGAGCGAATAATCCTTCGCAACTCCCAGGAACTCGCCGTTGCAGGAAAACCGTTTCTCCGCATCCACGGTCAGGGTATCCCCTTCATCACACCTGATGACCTTGAAGATATTCGGGTGTTCGGGTTTACCGACCTTTCGGGCAAGCTCTGCATCCTCGAAGAAGACATAGTCCCCCCGTCCGACCTGTTGCGGTTCTTTACTCACCCAGAATATCCGGTGGGCAAGAGATGGGGTAAGGATGATGCCGATTCGGCGCGGGATCACCGTTCCCGTCACTACCACGGCAAAAATGATGAAAAATAACCGCCAGTTATTGTTCCTGAGTTGACGGATTCCCCTGGAGAGAACGTCTAAGCAGTTCTTCATATTGTTTCAACTCCTCTTCGTGACCCAGCTTGAAGACTTCGGCGTTGCGAATGGCCGTGTCCGCCATGATGACCACCCGGTTTTTCGGGATGCTGTTCATCATCAGCTCCAACTTGTCGAACGTCTTTCGCAGATCCTCATCGTTGATTTTTCCGTCCTTGTACTTGTACCTCTGGAGCGTGATGTACCCTTTCATGTCAACTGCCACGATCTTCTGCGCCAACCAGTGGTCGTAACAGAACAGGGTAGCCGCTGAAGAGACAACCGATATGAGCAGACATACGGCAATGCCGGGCAGCCGAATTCTCTGCATTCCCTTAGTTGTTGGTATCGTCGTTTGCTCCAAGGAAGGAAGCGCTGTCTGTTGATTTTCTTTTTCATGCTCTGCCACGGTTTCCCCTCTCTATGCTTTTTGTCCTTCGGCCAGTAACGTAAATCAGCAGATAAACACTTGTTTACTTAGTGTGCTGGAGCAAGGAGTTCCTTGAGCGATGATGTCCCGCTTTCACGTCCAATCACCTGCAGGATGTATTCAAGTGACGCATCACCATATACAGTGTAACTATCAGTGACATCTGTGTTTTTTATGTCACCTTCGCTTAAGCCAGGATTCTCGGCCTTCACCCCCTTCGCAAAGACCACTGCGGGAACCCTTTCGATCGCGTAGCGACGATAGAGGAGTGGATCGACGACGAGGTTTGCCGGGTGCATGCCGCATTCACTCTCTGCCGGAGAACATAAAGCATCCTTTTTCAATGCGTCGGCCACGAAGTGAATGCTCGGCTGGATCTTTGTCATGCCGCCGATGAATCCCCTCATTACCATCACAATCCGGGGGTCTCCCAGACGTGCTACGGATGCGGCGTAATTCCGCACCGTCTGTAGTGGCATGGATGAGGAAACAAATATGTAGACCCTCTCGGATTCGATGAGTTTCCCATTCCGCTCCCTTGCAACGTTATCGGGATAGAACCTGGCGAAGCTCTCCCCGAAAACCTGCGACTTGATCCTTTCCGTCTCACTCCTGACTCGTCCCTGGAATTCGTCCGAGCGATAGTAGGCGTCGAGCGTGCCGGCTACGGCCTTCATCTCATCCTCATGACGATTCTTCGGCATCTTCAACGTATCAGCCAGCCGGTCTGCCTGAGCCAGAGTTGCAGCCACATCCGGAACGCTCATTTCTTCCACCCTGTTCTCCTTCCAGAATTTACCATCCACAAAAAACTTCACCGTTTGCCGTTCAGTCTGTACAAACGCCCGGCCCGGTTGACCTCCGCATACGCCTGCTTTTTTCAGGTAGACAGATTCACCTTCCACCGTTTCCGGGACATAGCAGGCATCGGGAGTGGCGATGTATCCGGCCTTCCCGGCGGCAAATGCCGGCAGGTTGGTCAGAAGCAGAAAAACGATCAATTGAGCCCGTAGCCTACGCAACACACCCTCCTTCTGGTCATTGACCAGAGAAAATTGTCCGGGGAATTTGTGCCAGCCCCCCATGGCGGGTTCTTCGCAGAACCCCAGATCAGTGACGGCCTGCCGATAGGGTTGCAGGCTGTGCCGCGGACCGGCTTGACGACCTGCAGGCGGTAGTTGCTCTTCACGAGGATCGGGGTGATGACCCCACCGGAGGAACACTGGTTGATGCCGGTATCGAACAAGAGCGACTCCCGCCCCAGCTTGAAGAGCATCCGGGCCGCTAAGCCGGCATTGACGCTCAACGGTTCACTGGAGTTCATGCTTCCGGTCAGGGGATAGAATGACCCCCACGACCCCATGCACCAGAACAGTGGATCGATAGGCGTGGTAACCGTGGCAGCCACGCTGTCCGCGATGCAGGCAATCTGGGAGATGGGATTGCCGAACAACAGCGCCTCCGGATTGATGATGAAGGAGAGGCTGTCGTCGTTCCACATGGGGTCCACCTCAGTCATATAGGCGAGATCGAAACCACCCTGTTCGGCGCACGGGAAATCCATGAAGAGCTTCAGAATCGACCAGGCAGGAAAGGTGTAGTAATGAGCCTGTTGAAACGAATACTCGTTGTCATTATGGCCGGGCCCCCTGGTTGTCCCGGAGGAAAAACCGGGCTTTGGGTTGGTCATTCCTGTACCCAGGATTGGAAAGCAGTATGGGTCCTTTACCGTTTCTATCATCCGGGCATGCTCCCAAAAAGCGACGGAAAGCCCCGCTATGATACCCTGCTTGCTGTCTGGACAGACACAGGCAGGCGAAGTGATGTTCCCCGTTGCGGACTCTTGCCCATTGCCATAGGAAACACTGCCGATCTGCGCCGGAAACATGCACTGCCAGCAGATATCCGTCACCGGGTTAATCGCCGTACCTGAGCAAGCGTTAGCGGCCTGGACAACAGAAGCACTGAACAGCCATGATGTCGCGGTCAGTATGACAATGACGCTTGTAATGTGTTTTTTTCTCTTCATTCCACGTTTCTCCCAGCCCTCGGCAATGCACCGGCTTTGTTGTTGCTTGGCGCTACACGCGGCACGGCAATCTCCCTCACGACCATTTCCTTTCCTTCCTGTTTGACGACTGACGGCACAGCCGACAGCTGCAACCGCTCAACAATCCGCGAGTCCGCATAGAACAAGGGGACATTGAGCTTTTTCCCCAGACCGCCATAGTTCCCTTCGGTGAGGAGCAGCATTACATCGATACGGTTCCTGTATTCCGATGCGGCAAACCACTTCACCTGTTCGGGATCGTTGCCGTTGATGAAGACCAGGGTCTTCGTGAAGGCGACGTAATCAAGGGGATTGAAGGTGTAACCC
>JBAQPK010000034.1:0-3815 GCA_049305715.1 Desulfuromonadaceae bacterium
GTGTAACACTATCACCCAAAAAGAACGCATTTATATTGAGCTCCCTGCCGATATCGGCCGGAGGCATCTTCTTGTCGAGCAGTTCCCTGATGCGCCATAATTTCCGGAAGTGACTCGTCAGGGCGCCAATTATCATCGGTGCATCCTCGCCGTGCAGAAACAGCGCATCGAGACTTCTGATCGAATTCGGCACATCACGAAGCCCGAGAAATTTTGCCAGCTCAAAGGCGGTAAAAGCCTTGCTGCTGCTGGCCATGACCCGGACATCATCAACAGTTATGCGGGGCTTTGTGCCGGCATAAACCGCCAGCTTTTCAATCTGAGAACTTAATTCCTGCAGATTGTTGCCGATCAATGCCGCTAATAGTTCGGCGGCGGCGGCTTCAATCGGCTTCCCTTGGACAACCGCTTCACTTTGAATGAATCCGGACAGTTTGTTGTCATAAAACCGCTTGTATTCTACGAGGACACCATGCTTTTTGAATTCCAGAAAGAACTTCTTTCGCTGATCGATCTTGGTGCCGGTCAAGAGCAGGCAGGTGCCGGATGATGGATTCTTGATGTACGGCAGCATGGCATCAAGGGCTTCGGCTTTAAGCTGTTCGGCCCGTTTAACCAGAACCGCGCGCCGTTCTGCAAACATCGGCAGAGTCTGGGCGGCATCCACAATATCCACCCCTTTGGACTCATTGCCGTAGTAGACATTGAAATTGAAGTCCTTAAGGGAGGGATCAATCGCCCGATCAAGCAGCAGACCCACCGCTCGCTCGACCAGAAACTGCTCTTCGCCATAAAGAAAACAGACCGGTGGTACAGTGCCCTTTTTCAGGGAGGTTTCAAATTCCTGGGGTGTCATGGTTAATAGGACTCTTCCAAAGCGGAAATGAATTTTTGAGCAATAATACGGGCGGCGGCATCAAGCGCCTGTTCTTCGGCATTGTGCTGCAGGGCAAGATCCCTGTTGGCGGGATACTGTTTTGATCCCTTGATCTGTCCCTTCCAGAGAGGCGAAGAGTGCCCCTTTTGGGTTATCTCAAGCTCAACGTCCAGAGACAGACTGAATTCGCGGGCCTGATCGATGGCGTTATACGAAACCACCTTACTGGAATAGGAAATAATCTTCGCCTTCATCGCAAGATCAGCGGCCGCTTCACTCGTCGCCGGAGACAGTCCGCGCAGGGCGTGAAGCTCTTCATAAAACGCCCTGCGCAGAACAGTCTGTGCGCTTGGGCTGACGCTCTCGTTATTGAAGAACGGTACCCATATGTTTTGGGCAGTGCCAAACATCCGGGAGGATTGTGAGTTCGTCAGGTGATACCCGCACCCCGAAGCTGCATTCAGCAGCACCACAAGCATCAAACACCGCCCCCATTGCGAAGCCGACATATCCTATCCCACCACGATATTGACGAGCTTGCCCTGAACGCAAATAACCTTGCGAACCGTCAACCCCTCGATGAACTGGGCGACCTTTTCGTCCGCCAATGCCAGAGCTTTAAGCTCATCCTCGCCGGTACCGGCGGCCACCGTTATCTTGGAACGCAATTTTCCATTGACCTGAACAACGACCAGGAGCTCTTCGTCAATTACAGCACTCCGGTCATAGTCAGGCCAGCCGGTTTGAGTCAACGACGTTGTGCTGCCCAGGCGCTGCCAGAGTTCCTCGGTGATATGCGGCACAAATGGCGCCATCAGCAGGATAACACTCTGGAGAGCCTCCTTCATGACCGCCGGAAATTGCGGCGTGGCAAGTTCCGCAGGCTGAAGGATGTTAAGCAGCTCCATTACGGAAGCTATCGCCGTATTGAAATGGAAACGATCCTCCAGATCTTCGGTGACTTTACGGATCGTTTTATGTACGGCTCTGCGCAGGGTGCGCTCCTCGGCGGACAAGGAGTCGAGATCAAGCGGTCCGGCGTTCCCGATCATATCAAGGCGGTCATGTACCAGTTTCCAGATACGGCTTAGGAAGCGGAACGAACCTTCTACCCCCTGGTCATTCCAGTCCAGGTCTTTTTCAGGCGGCGCGGCAAAAAGTGAAAACAGACGCGCCGTATCGGCTCCGTACTTTGAGATCAAAGCATCCGGATCAACGACATTCCCTTTCGACTTGCTCATTTTGGCGCCGTCTTTAATGACCATCCCCTGGGTCAGGAGGTTGACGAACGGTTCATCGGCGGATATGTGCCCCAGATCACGCATCACTTTTGTAAAGAAGCGTGCATACAACAGGTGCAGCACGGCATGTTCGATGCCGCCGATGTACTGGTCAACCGACATCCAGTAGTCAACGGAGTCCCGGTCAAGGATACCCTCCGTGAAGTCGGGGCAGCAGTAGCGGAGGAAATACCAGGATGACTGAACGAACGTATCCATTGTATCGGTCTCGCGGCGGGCGGCTTTTCCACATGCGGGACAGGAACAATTTACGAAGGAGTCCATCCGGGCGAGCGGACTCCCCCCTTCCCCGCTGAATGCGACATCTTTCGGAAGCACGACCGGCAGATCCTTTTCCGGCACCGGCACGACGCCGCAGCTGTCACAGTAGATGACCGGAATCGGATTTCCCCAGTAGCGCTGACGGGAAATTCCCCAGTCGCGGAGGCGGAAATTGACCGTCTTGGCGCCTTTTCCCTCACTTTGCAGGAAGTCGGCAATCGCCTCTTTTGCATCACCGCTCTGCAGGCCGTCAAACCGGCCTGAATTTGTCATGATACCAGCTTCGCTAAAAGCCTCGCTCATGCTGTCCGGATCGAGCGAAGTTCCGGAAGGCTGGATGACAACTTTCAGCGGCAGGCCGTATTTTCCGGCAAACTCAAAATCGCGTTGATCGTGGGCCGGTACAGCCATGACAGCGCCGGTGCCGTAATCCATAAGGACAAAGTTGGCAAGGAAGATCGGCATTAGCAATCCGGTCACGGGATTGATGCAGTATGAACCGGTAAAAACCCCCTCTTTCTCAAAATCATCAGCGGTACGTTTGATGCGGTCGGTTTTCCTGATTTTTTCAATAAATGCAACGACCGCCTCCCTTTGTTCCGGGGCGGCAAGTTCGAGGGCACGGGGATGTTCCGGCGCCAGAGACATGAAAGTTGCACCGAAGAGAGTGTCCTGTCGTGTCGTGAAAACCCGGATCGATTCACTGCCGTTTTCCAGCTGAAAATCGATCTCGCAGCCGTAACTCTTGCCGATCCAGTTGCGCTGCATGACAAGCACCCGCTCCGGCCACCCGGGAAGTTTGTACGTGTTCTCAAGAAGCTCCTCTGCGTAATCGGTTATCCGGAAAAACCACTGATCAAGCTCTTTCTGGGTAACATCACTGTCACAGCGCCAGCAGCTACCGTCCTCAACCTGCTCATTGGCGAGTACGGTTTCGCATTTGGGGCACCAGTTGACAAAAGAGGTCTTTTTGTAGGCCAGCCCCTTGGCAAACATCTCCAGAAAAAGCTTCTGCTCCCAGCGGTAATAATTGACATCACAGGTTGCCAGTTCGCGATCCCAGTCGTATGAAAATCCCATCTTCTTGATCTGGTTCCGCATATAGGCGATATTTTCATGGGTCCAGGTTGCCGGATGGCTTTTGTTCTGAATCGCCGCGTTTTCAGCCGGCATGCCGAACGCGTCCCATCCCATCGGATGCATGACATTGAATCCGCGCATCCTTTTGAATCTGCCGATTACATCACCGATGGAATAGTTACGGACATGCCCCATGTGGATGCGGCCGGAAGGATACGGGAACATCTCTAGGAGATAGTATTTCTGCATATTCGTGTCGGCTGAGACCTTGAACGTTTTTTCATTTTCCCAGACGG
>JBAQPK010000035.1:0-1806 GCA_049305715.1 Desulfuromonadaceae bacterium
CATCGGTGAAATTGTAACCGACCCTTGCCCCGTACATGTCGTTTGCTTCCAGATGCTGTCTGCCGTCGAACAGGTATGCTCCGACAACGGGTGTAATCGAGAGTGTCTCTGCCTTGTTGGCGGCAGAGGCGGCGGACGCCATGGTCAACAGTGACGCGGCGATGAGCAGAGTGATTTTTTTCTTAAACATTTAGTACCCTCCTTTTTTTGTTGTTACATATGAGCAATATTATAAACACTGCTCTTACTTATCAGACCCAATCAAGCATGGCAAGCATGCATTGTCATTGTCTTGTTTCAGTGAAAAGGGTCGAGCGGCGGGCCGCCCGGCATTACATGGAGGTAACACGTGCTAGCCACCCTGTTGAGCGGCCCCTTTGCTATATTGCCGGATGAATCATGTTCAGGTTAGTTTCCCCTTTAAAAACTCCAGCCCCTTTTCCAGCAACCCGCCTTCCGGAATGGCACCATCCGGGGTGAGTTTGTCGATCAAACCAGGGAGATGCTGAGCAAGCTGAGAACTCACCTCAGTACTCGATACTCCTGCCTTTGCAGCAAGGTTTTGAATCGTTTCGCTGCCAAGAGCATTGTTGATCTGGTCGGCATTAACCGGCATATTTTCGCCTGTCCCGACCCACGATGACACGATATCGCCCAGTCCCTTATCCTTGAATGTCTGGACCAGTCCGCTTAATCCGCCCGACTGGTTGTTTGAAATCATGTCCATAAGACCGTTCAATAGCTCCGGATTTTTTCCTTCAGTGCCACCGAACATACCTTGCGCTTTGCTGGCTAACTCGTCTAATAGCCCCATAGTAAACTCCTCATCATGGATTGCTCTCGTTCACTCCTGTAACCCCTTCTTAGCTTCGCGATATCCCGCCTACTTCTTCTTGGCAGCCTTGGCATCACTCTTGACATCGATGGTAGCGGCTTTCATGGTGTACGTGACCGTTGCCTTGCTCCCGACCTTGAGATCGCCGGTAGACTTTGTATCTTTATCCTTGATGATCTCCCACTTTTCTTTTCCTTTTTGAACAACGACCATGTCGTCCTTCACCTCTAGAACCGGTCCGGTTACCTGATAGGTCTTGGGGGCACCGGCAAAGGCGGTGGATGCTGCAAGCAGAGTGATTCCGGCCAACGTCGCGATAAATCTCATGTGTAACCTCCTTGGTTGGTGTGATGGTTTACTTGTTCTTCAACAAATCCCGAATTTCAGCCAGCAGCACCTCCTGGTTGGGAGGTACTGCTGGCGCAACAGGTGCTTCAGCTTCCTTTTTCTTGAGGGAGTTCAGGGCCTTTATAGCCATAAATATGGCAAAGGCAATAATGAGAAAATCTATAATCGTCTGCAGGAATTTCCCGTAGCTGATGACCACAGCCGGCTTTTTATCAATGGCTTCCTGTACGATAATTGACAGATTGGAAAAATCGACCCCTCCCAGTGCAACGCCGATTGGCGGCATAATCACATCGCCGACCAGGGATGTAATTATCTTTCCAAATGCACCGCCGATGATGATGCCTACCGCCATGTCAACAACATTTCCCTTTACAGCAAACTCTTTGAACTCTTTAAGCATGCCCATGTTGACACCCTCCTGGTGAATTTTTTATTTTCGACTTAAATTGCTAACTGAATCTTAAACAATGAATTATTCTATCAGAAACTTTTGCAATCACAAGTCAGCACCAATAAAAATAAGACTCAGGCGCTTTTCCCGCCCGCCCACCACGACGATTGAGACCGGCCAGAAGCCATCTCCTGCCGTTTTCATCCTCGGAAATGCGGGCATGCTGACC
>JBAQPK010000036.1:0-2396 GCA_049305715.1 Desulfuromonadaceae bacterium
TTGGAATCTGCACGATATGGAGCCGGCCCGGATGTGCTCCCACCTTGACGCGGAAGATATAATTCAGTGCCGGTTGATGATGCGTTATCGTAAGCTATGGGAATATCAATGCTTATTGGGTCAGGAAGCGTTGCCCTTCTGACTGTAAGAGGCCCCGATTCGTCTGGGCCTCTTTTTATTTGACATCGTTCGGCGTGGTGCTATCACATGGTCAGGCAATCTTACTTGCCATTTCCGCCCGCATGATGAGCCCAGCAATTCAAACCTGTACCATCCCTACCACGCTCCCTATGGATGAAATCACGCCGGAGGCAGCAGGTAAGCAAGTCACAACACATCGAAATCCCCCACGAACAACAGCGCACCCAATAACATTTGGAATTCCATTTCTCGATTGCCAACTGCCCTCTAGGGCGTGGCCTACAATCCCGCTCTGGCGTTTGCCTGTTCGGCGATCTCGGGAAGTTGCTGTTGACCACACAGAAGCTATCGCTGCTGTAAGCGCCGAATGGTGTTAACCACCAGGAAGCCGCAAAAGCACCACCCACCACTGCAACGCGGCGCCGCCGCGATCACATAGAAGCAACAGCCAGGCTACAACCCGAGGCTTTGACTTACCCGCGTCACTTTCAAATGCGAAAGCGACCGGTGCCGAAGGCGAGTGAAACATAGACCCCCGGATGGGGAAGAAAGGGAGGTTAACTACTTGTCGCTTTCGTATTTAAGAAAGTGACGCGAAAAATGTAGCCATAAGTTATGGGATTTATTGCATAAAATTAGCAGTTCATATGCAACCTTACGAAACATGATTTCATCGGGATAGAGCGGCGTGCCGCAGACATCACGGATGAGATCCTTCAGGAAATGTCAGGCCCTACTGATACGACCGGCGGCTCGTCGCGGTCAGACTCCGAGGGTTGACCAAACTGCAGAACCGGGGCGCCGGGAAGGGACCAGTCGATTAGTTATCGGCTGTTATTCGGAGCGAGCATTGCTCGTCCAGCAAGGACACATGGGGGTTGAAGCCCATATGGAACCTGCTGGCTTGTCTGGAGTCCATTCAAAAGAAAACCAGGCTTACGCGCATCTTTCAGGACGACCTACGGGCCGCCTTGCAGGGTGCATGGTGCCACCCTTCACAACAAACCAAGCGCCAAATACAACAAACCGGAGAATGCACATGGGGATGAAACCACACGGAGTGCCCTTGACTAAACTCGGTCGCAAGCTTTACCTGGAATTCGAGAAGCTTTTAATTACGACCCGCAAGGAGTCACCATCAACACGGGAGTCGCACCGCAACAGCGCCCGCCTGTTCGCCGCCTTCCTTACCACCCCTGGTTCGCCAGGAAATGGTCCGCAGGACGCCAGAGGCTGGCGCAAGCAACACTGGGAAGGGTGGATCGCTGAGCGGACAGGGCAGGTCGAGAAAGGTCAGCGCGAAAAAGATATGTCGATGCTCCGTCGCCTCGCCGATGCTCAAAACAGGCCGGGCCTTGTACCGGACAAAAACGATGCCAGCATCAAAAGGGGTCAGTCGGAGCGCAACAAACCGAAGAATTGGGTGTCCCAGACAGATCGAGACGTACGCCAGGCCAGATTGGAGGCAAAAAGCGAACGTTATGGCCTTGCAGCGAAGACAGCCATGCTATTCGGTGAACGCCGCGCCGAGACCCTTACCAGCCGCTGGATCCTGATTCGCGAAGGCAAAACCTGGATGACCAACTACGGAACAAAGAACCCCGCAGAGGACCTTAAGCAGGTCGATATCCTGACCATCCGCCGCATGTATGCCCCGGCTGAGCAGAACCAACGCCGCAGCCCGCTTAAGGACGCCGCTTTCGAGGATAAACGGAAGGGTCACCTTTACACCGCCAAGGAAGGGGTCCCCTACCTGTTGATCGGCGGCGAGGCGAAGAATGGCACCAAGCATCTGTCGCCGATACAGACGCAGGAGCAGTATGACCATGTTAAAAAGGTCAACGCCTTCTGCATGGCCGAGAAGACCAAAAACCTCTACCCGAAGAGAATGGACCCGGAGGCCGCCAGGAAGCAATTCAGCAACATGCTTGCCGCCGTTGGCATGACTAAGGCAATTGCCGGCTACACCCTCCACACCGACCGTCACGAATACGTCCAGCGATCCACCCTGCCGGACCAGGAACTGATCAGAGCCGTAGGCCACGGAGACGTCCGCAAGTTGGACGCTTACCGTCCGAAGAAGTAGTTTACATCCGCGCATGCGCGAAGATGGCAGAAAAACTGCCCATTACACCGCCGATCCGCTCGGACGATTCTGATTCCAAAAGCATCTGTTTTATAAGGCCCCTTCGGGGGCTTTTTTTATTGACACATCAGGGTGACGTGCTACGCGGGATCAAGAATATATATGGAGG
>JBAQPK010000037.1:0-4717 GCA_049305715.1 Desulfuromonadaceae bacterium
GGACTGAGGGGGGTTAGACCCATAGGGCCGCGAGAGGAGTATTCACATGCCATCCGAATCGAAGCAGAGCGTTATTACGCCCCACGACACCCGGTATCTCTTCGTCCTGCCGTTTTCGACGGATCCGGCGCTTGCCCGGCGCTTCCTTGCCCGTGACAGCGACATAGTCGGCAATATCCGCTTTGGCAAGATTCTGGAGACCCTTGACAAGGTGGCCGAAAACACCGCGCTGGCCTACGTCCACCGGTTTTATCCCGGCGCACGAGTTGTCACGGCCGCCGTAGACAGCATCATCCTGAGAAATCCTGCCGATACCAGGCATGACCTGGTGTTCTCGGCCCAGATCAATCACGTCGGCAAATCTTCAATGGAGGTCGGCATCCGCATCGAGGGTCTGGGAGAGGGCTCCAGTCATCTGGCAACCTGCTATTTCACCATGGTGGCACGATCAACCGACGGCGGAGAAGCCAGGAGTCTGGCCCTGCCGCCACTGCAGTATCCTGAGGAGATCGACAAGAAGCGCTACCAGAAAGCGGAACGGCGACGACAGGCATACCGGGACGGGCTGGCAATGGCGGAGGAAATGCCGTCGCACGACGAATACCTGCTCCTCAAGAAGCTGCACAAGGATCAGGAACAGCCCGGCTTTAACGGCATCCATGCCGGCCGGCTGATGCTTGAATCCACCTGCAGGGCGTATCCCGAACAGGAAAATGTCCCTACAACCATTTTTGGCGGCTATCTGATCAGGAAGGCCTATGAATTGGCGGCGCTGGCGGCGGAAATGGTTGCTCCTGACCGACCGGTGCCGTGTCAGGTAAACCGCATCAACTTCAATCAGCCGGTGCTGATGGGGGACCAGCTGAAATTCACCGCGAGGGTGGTCTACACCGGCAAAACGACGATTACCGTACAGAGCGACATAGAGCGATTCAGCCGTTTGGACGGCAACAAGTCCCTTTCCAACTCCTGCCTGTTTACGTTCCGCAACGTCGGCAGCGACATGAGTCCCCAACCGGTGCCGTTTATCTATCCCGTGACGTATGCCGAGGATGCGCGCTTTTTGAACGCCTACCGGCAACGGCTGGATTGATTCAGTATTCAGGTTAAAGAAGAACCATTTTTCCTTCTCACAGCGTTCCGGAGCAGACGGTTCATGAACATCCTTGCCATAGACACCTCCACATCCCTTGCCGGTATTGCAATCGCCGTTGACGAACAGATCGTTGCCGAATCATTGCTCAACACCAATCGCACTCTTTCTGCCCGTCTCGTGCCCGAGATTGAGCGTCTTCTGGCAACAGCGGGGCTGACAATTGCCGATATCGACCTCTTCGCATCGACAGTCGGCCCCGGCTCGTTCACCGGCGTACGTGGCGGTGTCGCGACGATTCAGGGACTGGCGCTGGCGACCGGCAAACCATGTGCGGGATTTTCCTCGCTCGCCATGCTGGCGATGAATTTTTCTCTTTCGACCACACTTGTCTGTCCTGTGCTTGATGCCCGCAAGGGCGAACTGTATGCCGCGCTCTACGACAGTTCTTCTCCCCTCCCCTCCCCTCGCATCAATGACTGCGTCCTCCCCCCCTCCGCGCTCCTCGATCTGATTGCCGCTGCGACCGGTGAGCAGGTGGTCTTCGTCGGAGACGGAGCGGTACGCTACCATGATCAGATCGCCGGACGACTGGGTACTCAGGCTGTTTTTGCTCCCTTCCCGTACCATTCACCCCATGCCGCCAACGGCGTCCTGCTGGCGTTGCACGCCGTACAGCATGGTGGGCTGCTGGAGCCGGGACAACTGCTGCCGGTCTATCTGCGCGCCTCCGATGCCGAGCTGATGAAGGTGAAAGCCCCCCCCGTTCCAATCCCGTAATTCCCTGCTATACTCCATTCATAATTCCGGCTTCACATGGAGCGCCACACCATGAACATTCACGAGTATCAGGCCAAGGAGATTCTCGGCAGCTACGGCATCCCGGTTCCACGGGGTCTGGTGGCGCTGACCTCCGACCAGGTCGAGCGCGCCGCCAAAATGATGGGGGGGCGCTGCGTAGTCAAGGCCCAGATCTATGCCGGCGGGCGCGGCAAAGCCGGCGGGGTCAGGCTTATCCATCACCCGGAAGAGGCGCAGGAGTACGGCAAGGAGCTGTTCGGACGCACCCTGGTGACAAGGCAGACCGGTCCCCAGGGGCTGAAGGTGCGCCGTATCCTGGTGGAGGAAGCGGTCGAGATCGCCCGCGAATTTTATCTCTCCATCACGCTGGACCGCGAAAGCTCCCGCTACATCCTGATCGCCTCTGCCGAAGGGGGGATGGACATCGAAGAGGTTGCGAGCAAGTACCCGGAGAAGATCCTGACGCGCACCATCGACCCGTTCACCGGCCTGCGCCCCTTCCAGGCGCGCAGGATCGCCCTGGCGCTGGGGCTGACCGGCACCATCTGCGCGGACTGTGTCGAACTGCTGATGAACCTCTACCGTGCCTGTCTGGAGAAGGATTGCACCCTGATTGAAATCAACCCGCTGGTGGTGACCAGGGCGGGGTGGCTGATGGCCATGGACGCAAAGATCACTTTCGACGACAACGCCGTCTATCGCCATCGCGAATACCCGGACATGATGGACTACTCCCAGCTCGACCAGCTGGAGATCTCCGCCAGCAAATATGACCTGGCCTATATCAAGCTGTCCGGCACGATAGGGTGCCTGGTCAACGGTGCCGGACTGGCGATGGCGACCCTGGATGTGCTGAAGGAGTGCGGCGGCGAACCAGCCAACTTCCTGGACGTGGGGGGCGGGGCAACCCGTGAAAAGGTAGCCGAAGCGTTCAGGATCATCCTGCAGGATTGCGATGTGAAGGGGATCTTCGTCAACATCTTCGGCGGCATCATGCGCTGCGATGTCATCGCCCAGGGGATCATCGAGGCCGCAGGCGCCGTCAACTGCACCCTGCCGATCGTCGTCCGCATGGACGGGAGCCATGTCGAGGAAGGCAAGAAACTGCTCCGGGAATCCGGCCTGAATCTGCAGATCGGCAGGTCGCTGGGAGACGGCGCCGTCAGAATCATAGCGATGTTGAAAGAGGGGGCATAATCCGTGTCAATACTTATCGATAAAGACTCCCGGATTGTCGTCCAGGGGATTACCGGGCGGAGCGGCCTGTTTCATACCCGGCAGTGCCGTGAATACGGGACCGGCATCGTTGCCGGCGTTACTCCCGGCAAGGGGGGGATCCATATCGAAGGAATCCCGGTGTTCAACACCGTTGCCGAAGCGGTCACCTACACCCAGGCCAATGTCTCAATGATCTTCGTCCCGCCTCCCTCCGCGGCTGACGCCATCATGGAAGCGATCGACGCAGGTATCGATCTGGCGGTCTGCATCACCGAGGGGATTCCGATTCGTGACATGGTGCCGGTCAAGGCGGTTCTGCAGGGAAGCAAAACCCGCCTGATCGGCCCCAACTGCCCCGGAATCATCACTCCCGGACAATGCAAGGTCGGCATCATGCCGGGACATATCCATGCACGGGGAAAGATCGGGGTCGTCTCGCGCAGCGGCACCCTGACGTACGAAGCGGTCAAGCAGCTGACCGATGCGGGGCTTGGTCAGTCAACCTGCGTCGGCATCGGCGGCGATCCGATCACCGGCATGAGTTTCATCGACGTCCTCGCCCTCTTCAACGGAGACCCGGATACCGGGGGAGTGTTCATGATCGGCGAGATCGGCGGCGGAGCCGAAGAAGCGGCCGCCGAATGGATCAGGAGTAACATGAAAAAACCGGTGGCCGCCTTCATTGCCGGCATCACCGCCCCGCCGGGTAAGCGGATGGGACACGCGGGCGCGATCATCACCGGCGGCAAGGGGAAGGCGGGGGACAAGATCCGGGTCCTGCGGGAGAGCGGCGTGATCGTTGCCACCAGTCCGACGCGCATGGGAGAGGCGATGCTGGAGGCGATGAAGGGAGCGGGGAAATGAAAAAGCCGCCTGCAACTTGAGGCTGGCGGAAAAGATGGTAGACTACAACTTGTCATGCTGTACATGAGTTTTCAACATTCTAACCATGTACAGACACTACACTGAAGGAGGAATAGCCATGAAAAGAATCCTTGTAGCCATCGCCGTCCTCACCCTTGCGTTCCCAGTTATCTGCCCGGCTGCATCCGCCTATCCGGGAGCCTATGTATCGGGTTTCCTCGGCATCAATGTCACCCCGGACTCCAACGTTGCAAGCACTGACTTCATCACCGGCAGTAGCTTCAATGACCGGGTGGAGTTTGATCCCGGCATCAGCATCGGGGGGACCGCCGGCTACGATTTCGGCATCGTCCGCCTGGAAGGGGAACTGTCGTACAAACATGCGGAGATAAAGTCTATCACCGACCAGAACGGTTTCCGATTCCGCAATGTGGACGGCAATATCGGGGCACAGGCCATGATGTTCAACGGTTTTTTCGACCTGCATAACAATTCCCGGATTACCCCTTACCTGGGAGGAGGTATCGGATTCGCGGGCCTGTATCTGAGCGATACCACCGGTATAGACACCAGCAGCGGGTTCGCGCAGAGGATTATCCTGTATGGTGACTCAGACGACACGGTCTTTGCCTACCAGCTCGGTGCGGGTATGGAGATCGACCTCAACCGGTTACTCTCTCTGGATATCGGCTATCGCTACTTCTTGACCGACAGGGCCATCTTCGATTCAGACCTTGGCAT
>JBAQPK010000038.1:0-4315 GCA_049305715.1 Desulfuromonadaceae bacterium
CTGGAATACTGGGTGACCGAATATTTCAAGTCACAGGGAAACAGTGAGCCGGCCCGGGTTGTCCATCGCCTCGACCGGGGCACGTCGGGGGCGATGCTCTTCCCCAAGAACCGGCAGGGTGCGGGACGGCTCTCCAAACTGTTTCAGGATGGCCTGGTTGACAAGCTCTATCTGGCGCTGGTTTTAGGTCGCCCTGAACAGGAGCGGTGGACGGTTGATGCCCCGATCGGCAAGGTAGCCTCGGCGCGTTACGGGGTCGTTGAAGGAGGGAAGGAGGCTGTCACCGAATTCCGAACCGTGGCGTCATCCGGAGAGATCTCTCTCGTGGAAGCACGGCCGCTGACTGGCCGCACCCACCAGATCCGGGTGCATCTCGCGTCGGCCGGTCTGCCGATTATCGGTGATGCAACCTATGGCGGCCTGCCCGCCGGGCGGATGATGCTGCACTGCTCGGCGATGACGTTTCAGACTGCAAAAGCGGTGCAGGTCAAAGTAACTGCGCCGCTTGACGGGGAGTTTGAAGAGATGGTGTGCAGGCTGCCGCGCAATCAGCCCTGATAAGCCGGATACGTGCGTTAACTTCTAACCCGCTGATCGCCAAAAACCTGGGCGCTGAAGATGTAAATTTCACACTCCCCCTGCCAGGCGTCCTCCGGCAGGCCGGCCTTCATGCAGGTATGCTGCAGGAACTGGTCGCGGTTCCAGCCGTATTCGGTCGCCACCTGGGGCAGCAGCACGCCGCGATAGCTCCCTTTGACGATGTAGATGCCATGTTTGCCGACCTTTATTTCCTCAACAGCGGCAATCTTTTCCAGCGGCGAAAGCACCGATATATCGAGCGTGAAATCGGCCAGATCGTCGACCTTCATCGGATAAAAACGGGGGTCGCGGGTCGCGGCCGAGACCGCCATCTCCTGCACCAGCTGATACAGCGGCTGGTCGGACACGAAATTGCCGATGCATCCCCGCAGCTCCCCCTTCTGCTTGACCGTGACAAAACAGCCGGAGTGAAGATTCAGCCCCGGTAATGCTGATGCAATGGCCGGCACCGTCCGGTTAGTGACGTAGCCGACGACCGTTTGCCGGGCGATCTTCAGCAGTTCCCTCTGTTCTTTTTTGGTCAAGTGATCCGACACGATTTCACCCCTTCAATTCATAAAAACATTGGATATTTTCGTCTCTCAAAACCCGGTTCACGCGAAGACGCGAAGAGAGTCAGATACAAAAGATTTATGGTTTAACCCCAAAGACTTTACGCTTTCAATCTTGGTTTCTTCGCGTCTCCGCGTCTTCGCGTGAGATTTATTTCGGGTTGTCCCGCATAGAATCAATAATTTTTCCGCCGGAACAGGCCGGTTTTGATGCTGGCCACCCGGTCCAGAAACAGGATGCCGTCCAGGTGATCCATTTCGTGCTGGATCGCTACCGCCTCGAAACCGCTGGCGGCAATCACCTGAAGTGTCCCGTCAGGCAGGGTGAACTGCAGCGTGATTTCAGTTGCCCGATCGACATCGCCGGTGTAGTCGGGTACACTCATGCACCCCTCGCGCATCGTCGCCGAGCCGCTTCGATCCGTGATTTCCGGATTGATCATCATCAGCAGGCCGTGATTGTTCTCTTTCCCGTGGCGGTTCTTAGAAACATCCACCACACAGACCCGAAGCGTGACGCCGATCTGCGAGGCGGCCACGCCGACCGAGCCGGGCCCCTCACGCATCGTATCGACAAGATCCTGAATCAGGTCATGGATGCTCGGGTCGATTCTCTCGACCCGATGGCAGAGTTTTTTCAGCACCGGATGCGGATAGCGTAAAATCGGCTGAACCGGCATCGTTAGAACGCCACCGGTGTGATGACCCGCACGCCGATCTCCACGTTCAGCTCTTTTTTTAGATTGGCCAGCGTCTGCTCCACCCCTTCCGGCGTTTCTCCCTCCGGCAGCGCCACCTCCAGCATCAGGACATAGACCGGTTCTTCTTCCGTTCCGATCAGCTTGGTGTTGAGGTCGGTGATGTTGATGCTCCGGGCGGCCAGCTCTTTGGTGACGCGATAGACGATGCCCGGCTGGTCGGCGCCGTAGACCGAGATCATGCAGATTTCGCCGGCGGGTTCCTGACGGGCCACCTCGTCGGAGTGGAGGGTGCGCACGCCGAGCGTCAACCCGATCCGGTCGCAGACCGGTTTCAGCTCGTCAATCAGCCTGGATTTGCTGAACGGCCTTTTCAGCGAAACAATCATGATCATTGCAAATTCGCCCCCCAGCATCGTGCAGCTGGAATCGGCGAGATTGCAGCCGAGGTTGAAAAGCCCCTCGGTGACCGCGGCCACGATACCGGGGCGGTCTTTGCCCACCACGGAGACGGCGTAATGCAGGATTTCCGGCTGTTGTGTCATGATAAACCTCTCAGGTCATAGATCTTCTCCGTTTATCGCACCAAAACGATTTCATCTGCAAATGTTTTTTGAAATCAGCTATAGTTAGTGCAGAATTATTGGAGTGAAAGGATAAAAACGATGCCCGTCACCGTCCGTTCTGTCTGCCCTTATGACTGCCCCGATGCCTGCGGCCTTCTGGTCGCCGTCGAAAATGGTCGCGCCATCAGTGTCAGCGGTGATCCGGACCATCCGTATACCCGCGGCCTGCTCTGTCCGAAGATGGGGCATTATGAGCAGACCGTCCATTCCACCCGGCGGCTGACGACGCCGCTCAGGCGGGTCGGAAAGAAGGGTGCGGGGGAGTTCGAACCGATATCCTGGGAAAGCGCGATCGAACTCATTTGTTCGCGCTGGCGGGACATATGCGCCGCCCATGGAGCGGAGGCGGTCCTCCCCTATTCCTATGCTGGCACGATGGGGCTGGTGCAGCGCAATGCCGGCCATGCCTTTTTCCACCGGCTGGGGGCGTCTCGGTTGGAGCGGACGATCTGCTCGCCGGCCAAGGATGCCGGCTGGAAGGCGCTCATGGGGGATACCCCGGCCATGGAGCCCGCCGAAGTCGAGGAGAGCGACCTGGTAATCCTCTGGGGGATCAATGCCGCCGCAACCAGCATCCACGCGATGCGGGATGCCCAGACGGCCCGCCGGCGCGGCGCCCGGCTCTGGGCGATCGATACCTACCGTACTCCGACCTGCGCCGTCGCCGATGAGACGTTCCTGGTCCGCCCCGGGGGGGACGGCGCCCTGGCGCTCGGGATGCTGCATGTCATCGAACGGGAGGGGCTGCTCGACCGCGAGTTCATCGCCGCCAGCGTGCTCGGGTTCGACGAGCTTGCCGCCCGGATTCTGCCGGACTGCTCTCCCGGGCGAATGGCGGACGTCTGCGGCCTCCCCGCCGACGTCATCGAGCGGCTGGCGCGGGAGTATGCGCGGGCAAGGGCCCCCTTCATCCGGCTCGGGAGCGGTCTGACCCGCTACGGCAACGGCGCGATGACCGTGCGTACGGTCAGCTGCCTGCCCGCCGTTGTCGGCGCCTGGGCGAAGCGGGGGGGCGGCATCTTCGCCGGCACCTCCACCGGGGGAGCATTCCCGCTGCAGAAGGTGACGCGGGAGGACTTCATCGTGAACCTGCCGCGGCTGGTCAGCATGAACCAGCTCGGCGGTGCGCTGACGGAGCTGGCCGATCCGCCGGTGATGTCGCTGTACGTCTATCACTCCAACCCCGCCGCCATAGCTCCCGACCAGAATGCCGTCATCCGGGGTCTGGAACGGGAGGACCTGTTCACGGTTGTCCATGAACGCTTCCTTACCGACACCGCCCGGTATGCCGACATCGTCCTGCCCGCCACATCTTCGCTGGAACACCCCGATCTGTATCGATCCTACGGCGGCTACCATGCCCAGCGCTGCGGCGCCGTCATCCCGCCGGTGGGCGAGGCGAAGAGCAACCGGGAACTGTTCTGTCTGCTGGCGGAAGGGATGGGGTGGGATGAACCGTTCTTCCGCCTGTCGGCGGACGAGCTGGTCGAGCAACTGCTGGCGGAAGAAAACCCCTGGCGGAGCAGCGCCGTCACCGAAAAGCTGCGCCGGGGGGAGCCGGTCATGCTGACTCCGCCAACGGAGCCGAAGAAGGAATGGCTGACCCCTTCGGGAAAGATCGAGATTCTGAACGTGCGGGAGGATGAACCGCTGCCGTGCCTGCTCCCGACCCATGCCGCCCGGGACGGTTACCCGCTGCGTCTGCAGCCATCGGTCACGCCCTATGCCCTTAACTCAAGTTTTTATGAGCAGGATGATCTGCGCTCGAAGCAGAACTGCATGGAGCTGATGATGAACCGGATCGACGCCGGGGTGCGGGGTCTGGATGACGGGCAGACGG
>JBAQPK010000039.1:0-6361 GCA_049305715.1 Desulfuromonadaceae bacterium
ATCGCACCAACCAAGATTTACCGCCCGTATATCGGCTTTACATAACGCAATCAGCATGGCAAGTTCCTGTTCGGTCTCAATAATCCCTTCAAGCTCTTCAGGTCTGCGACCCTGGCCGATAATACCACCGATTATGTCATGATAACAGACAAGTTTGCAGAGGATTTTAATGGATCGCCCCTGAACGCGCTCAACTTCTTCGGTTAATATTCTCTTCAACATTGGCAGAGCCTTTAAAGGATGATCTGCGTCTACTTGTTGGCGTCCGCCGGGCCAACGGGATCGAGGCCCCTTACCGATATCATGGAGGTACGCAGCAAGTTCAACGAGTACTCGATCCCCTTGTGACAAGCCTTCATACTCGGGAAGTGCCATTAGTCCGTTGAGTACAGAAAGAGTATGCTCCCCCACACTCTGGCCATGCATCGGATTTTCCGTCCCCAATCCCACAAGTTCGGCTGTTTCCGGCAACGCTTCGAGTGATTCATGCAAAGCATCATGAAGACTTATCAGTGTTTTATAACGTGTATTTCCAGGACGTTCAGACTCAATGACTCCTGTTATGGTTCTGTCATACTTTTGTTTAATAAAAAACGGTCCGGTCACTGGCGGTAGTCTTCCACCTCGATCAAAAAAGTAATACTCTTTGCCTCCTAAAATGACTGACGGACGAGTTATTTCATACTCATCAAACATTGAAAAGACTGAGTCACGAATAGATTCATTCCAAACTACTACCCTTGAAACCTCACATATCGGCAACTGACTATGAACAAGCAATTCAGCCATCTTGCGCTGTCGTACAGGCTGCTGAAAATCGACATCATATTTGCCAGCCCATTTCCACGTTGCAACGGCTTCCCAGTCAATCTGGTCTAGTTGTACCGGATCAGAATAGAAATTCGGAGCGGCTGCCGTATTTGCCGATGCATCAGTAAACACACAATTGTAGCGGCTCATGATGGAAATCGGAAATTCCAGATATACAATAAACTGTTCATCAGCGATTTTATTGCTGATAACTGCATTCAACATGGGTGACCTGATGCAGAAATAGAGAGGCACGTAATCATGAACCAAGCCGCCTGGGGCACATGTAATCTCCATTTCAGCCCGTCTACACTGAATTCCGTTATAAGCAATTACTTGATGATCAATACCACGAGTAACTTTTTCATTCGTGGAAAGTAAACCATGCTCTAGAATCATTGGAAGGTTCTCAATATGCGTAAAATGATAGACTGAACGTTGTGCATATACTTCAGGAATGTTGATTCTTCTTCGTGTCATAGAATTCCCCTTTTTCACTTCAAAACCGTATTAGTGTGGCTTCTTCGTGGCTTCTTCGGGGTCTTGAAATATCATATTTGCCGTAACCGAAGAATCGTGAACGTGACAGGCACCACACATAATGACAACTCACCTTTCTTCTCACTTTACGCAACACTCAAAACCCCCCTGCACTGCGGATACTGCGAGCAGCCCAGAAACTTGTTACCCTTGTTTGCGCCTTTGTTTGCTTCACGCATAACCATAACGCTACCACACTTAGGGCAACCAGTCGTGCTCTGCTTCTCGCTTACAATGCTCTTCACATGCGCTACATGCTCTCTGCTGGTTTTGAATGACGGTGTCAACCTGCCCGAAGCAATCTTGCTGACGATATTATTCACCTCACCCGCAGACAGAACCGGCGTGGTCTTCGACTTTATAAACCTGATATAACCGATGCCATGCGTAACATTTGCAGGCATTACCGTCTTGAATGTGCTCTCACCTACGAAAACAATCAGTGAATGAATCTGCTGATCACTCAAACCGAGCAGTGATTCCAGGGTTTTCACATGCTTGTAATTCTGATACAGCGGATTTTGAAACTTACTTGAATGTTTGAATATTTTTTGAGTCCATGTGCTTTGATTGGAACCGCCAAAAATCCACCCCTTCATGTTTTTGGTTTCAACTACGAAAACACCGTATTTTGATACGATGATATGATCAATCTGAGTAGTTCCATCATCTGTTGGCAAGGTGACATTCTTTATAAGATGGTACTCGTTTTTATCAAGCATCAGCTTTGCTGCAATGTTGACAATAAACTCACCCATCACCCCTTTGAACCAGGATGATTTGAATAAGGCTGCCAGAATAAAAATGGGTAACAGAAACCAAAGCGTGCCTACAATTTGGTTTATAAGTGATGCAAGAATCATTTAGTGGCCTCGCTTGTGTAATTTGTCTCGCTGCTCAGCAGACATAACAAAAAGCCGCTCAAACCGGCATTATTTCCGGTTTAGCGGCCTTTATAACTGTCAGTTTGTCCCATCCCGTTTCATCCTCATAACATAAGAAGTGCTTCACCTTACTCCGGCAGCCCTCGCCTGTCAACGAATCACACTTGTTAACTGCAATTATGGCGGATGAAGGATGAATTATGTAAAGTTTGAATTGATGTGCAGTCGATTTTCGTGGCGTCGTGTCGTCGTCGCGTGAGACCGGTTTGGCCGTGACAAGTTTCTATAACTCCTCTGCCACTGCACGACCAAAACAAAAAGCCCCCGGAATAATCCAAGGGCTCAAAAAATCAGAAGCAACATCTCGCTTTTCCCAGCTTATAAGCTTTTTTAGTTCTTATATTTAGGTACTTGGTCTTGGTGCTGCTTCCTGATTTCAGTATACTCTTCTCAACTATTACTGCAACAAGAAACTCTTAGAGAATCCTGCTGACGAGCACCCCCGCCTCGGCGGCGATCATCTCGGCCGGCCAGGTGGCATCGATGATCCCGACCTTGTCTGCCGGCAGCTTCGCCAGCTCCTTCTTGTAGCACTCCGCCTGCAGCCGGATGTCATCCGGCGTGAAATGCCCTTCGATCGCAGATCCCAGGTTTTTCAGGGCGATCTCAGGCGCCAGGTCCAGGTAAATGGTCAGGTCAGGGGAAACTTCAACGCCGAAATCCGCTCCACGGGCGCGGGATTCGAGGTAGCCCAGCTCCTCCACATACCAGCTGTGCCCCTTGAGCGTCGCGTAGGCAATGGAAGCGAGCGTAAAGTTCTTGCACAGGACGACTTTCCCCGCGCGGAGCTCATCGCGGATGACGCTGCAGACCCGTGCCCTGGACGCCAGCTCGTAAAAGAAATCCGGTTTGAACAGGCCGTAGCGCCAGCCGCAGTCGAGATCCTGCGCCCCCATCAGCAGCGCCCGGCCGGTATCGGGACTGTCGATCTCGTACACCTCCCTCCTCTGCCGGTGCAGCTCCGTGCGCACATTCTCCGCAAGAGCGACCGCATATCTTCCCGCTCCGTAGATCCCTTCGATGACAACCAGTTTTCCCGTTTTCATGGCCTCTCCTTCCTGTTGCTGCCGGACCGTGGCGGCGTCAGAGCTGCAGGTACTTTATTGGTACGGATACATTATAACATACAATAGATATATCGCTACCGGTCAGTCGCTTCCGTAACCCCAAGATGGGTTCGTTAGACGGCACTTCACTTCGCCCACTCGCTAAAAGGGTGTTGCTGATCCGGAGCACTCTACTTCGAGAAGATTTCTTTGAGGAATTTTTTCGTCTGCGACCAGGAATCACGATCCGCCTTCTTGTTATACGCCAGCGGCAGCTTGAACTTTTTGGCGTAGCTGTCCGCGTCAGGATTGGTGAAACTGTGCATAACCCCCGGATATCCGACATAGCGGAACGACGCGCCTGCCTTGGTCATTTCATCCTTGAAGGCGACCACCTGTTCCGGCGGGATCATCTTGTCCTCGTCGCCGTTAAAGACCAGCACCCGGGCCTTCACGGCGCCCGCCTGTGCCGGTGAGTCAGTCGCCAGGCTCCCGTGAAAGCTGACCACTCCTTTCAGATCGGCCCCCTGGCGGGCCATATGCAGCACCACCCCGCCGCCGAAGCAGTAGCCGATCGCGGCGATCCGCGCCGGATCCACCAACGGTTGCTGCTTGATGAAGTCGAGGGCGGCATTGAAACGGACCTCGCCGACCGCCTTGTTCTTCATGACCTCGCCGGCAAATTTACCCGCATCGTCCGGGTGCTGGGCTGTTTTGCCGTCGCCGAACATGTCTACGGCAAAGGCCACATACCCCTGTTCGGCCAGCATCCTGGCCCGTTTGCGGGCATATTCGTTATGTCCCCACCATTCGTGCACGACCAGCACGGCCGGGCGCTTCCCTTTCGCCACACTGTTTTCCGCCAGATATCCCTTGAGTACCGTATCACCGGCCCGGTACTCCACCTCGCGGCCGGACACCTTCGCCGTTGCGGTCGAGGCGGCAAACAGTAACAGTGCGAGACAAAACGACAACCAGAAACGAGTAGTCATGATCATTCTCCTTGCAGAACAGATTTTGTTCAAGTGTAGCAGGCTTGCGATAAATTTCCACTTTCGGCAGGAAACTACGGGGGGATGGCGTGTACGGCCATACACCTGTCGTCACGCTGATCTTGCAAGGTGACAGATAAATGGTCTATAGTTACGCTCTCACTGACTGCACAATCATTTAATTAATGGAGATATCACCGTGAATCCACGATTACCAGCCGAATGGGAAATTCAGGACGGCGTGCTGATGGCCTGGCCGCATGAAGGAACCGACTGGGCCTATATGCTGGAAGACGTTCGCCCCGTTTTTGTCGATATAATCCGGAATATTACCCGTTTCGAACGGGTGCTTCTGACCGCACCCCATGCGGCATCTGCAAAGGAATACCTCTGTGAAGCCGGCGTTGATCTGGCAAAAATCACGATCTGTGAAATCCCGAATAACGATACCTGGGCGCGTGATTTCGGCCCGATAACCGTTATCTACAATAACAGGCCGACCCTTCTGGATTTCGGCTTCAACGGCTGGGGGCTCAAGTTTCCCGCACATTTTGACAATCTGATTTCAAAACGCCTCAAACAGCAAGGGGCCCTGCTCCCCAACCTGAACACGATCGGATTGATCATGGAGGGTGGCAGCATTGAAAGCGACGGCCTCGGGACGATCCTGACCACGGCGGAATGTCTGCTTTCGCCAAACCGCAACCCCCAACTGAACAGCAGTGAAGTCGAGCAGGCGCTGGCGTCGCTGGTCGGGGCAAAGCGGGTTCTCTGGCTCCATCACGGGGGGCTGGCCGGTGACGACACTGACTCCCATATCGATACGCTGGCCCGCATCTGTCCGGACAACACGATAATTTACCAGGGATGCGACAACCCGCTCGACGAACATTTTGAAACGCTGAAACTGATGGAGGGGGAGCTGAAATCGTTCACCGCGCCGGACGGCTCCCCCTATCGCCTGATTCCCCTCCCCTTTCCCGCAGCCCGCTTTGACGAACAGGCCCACCGGCTGCCGGCGACCTATGCCAATTTCCTGATTATCAACGGTGCGGTGCTGGTCCCGACCTATCGTGATCCGGAGAATGACCGTACCGCTCTGGAGCGCATCGCCCGGGCGTTTCCGGGGCGCGAGACCATCGGTATCGACTGTCTGCCGCTTCTGGAACAGCACGGTTCACTCCACTGCGTGACCATGCAGCTTCCCCAGGGGGTTCTGGCATGACAACTCTCAAAGCGGCCTTGATTCAGCAGAGCTGCACGGACAGCCGTGACGGAAATCTTGCCAGAACAACCCGGATGGTTCGTACAGCGGCGGCCTCCGGAGCGCAACTTGTCGTGCTGCAGGAGCTGCACACCTCCACCTATTTCTGTCAGGTCGAGTCCCCTGCCCTGTTTGATCTGGCCGAACCGATTCCCGGGCCTTCATCCGAAACTCTGGGAAAACTTGCGGGAGAACTGGGAGTGGTGATTGTGGCGTCACTGTTTGAGCGCCGCGCCGCCGGGCTGTATCATAATACGGCGGTTGTTTTCGAAAAGGACGGCTCCATAGCCGGTATCTACCGCAAGATGCATATCCCGGATGACCCGGGGTTTTATGAAAAATTCTATTTTACACCCGGTGACCTCGGCTTCAATCCGATCAAAACCTCAATAGGTACGCTGGGTGTCCTGGTCTGCTGGGATCAGTGGTACCCCGAAGCCGCCCGCATGATGGCCTTGGCGGGGGCGGATTTGCTGATCTACCCGACCGCCATCGGCTGGGACCCTGACGATACGGCCGAAGAACAGCAGCGGCAATATAATGCCTGGGTCACGGTGCAGCGCGGACACGCGGTTGCTAACGGTCTGCCGCTTCTTGCAGTCAACCGGGTCGGTTTTGAACTCTCCGGGCAGCAGCCGGATGCCGGCATTCGGTTTTGGGGCGGCAGTTTTGCGGCCGGGCCGCAGGGGGAGATTCTGGCGGAAGCTTCAATGGATACCGAAGAGATCATCGAGGTGGAAATAGACCTTGCGAGGAGCGAACGGG
>JBAQPK010000040.1:0-3720 GCA_049305715.1 Desulfuromonadaceae bacterium
CGCCTGGTCGCAAACGCCGGATAAAGAGATGTTCGGCCTCCCCGAGAAGATCAAAGGGGACCACGGCCCGATGATGTCCAGCGACGGGATCCCCGAATGGTTCGAACGCCTCGGCATTGCCATCGACCCCTCGCAGGTGCTCAACAAGGACGCCCACGGCAAGATCGAACGCCCCTGGCGCACCATGTGGCAGCGCTTCGAGCTCCCCTTCTTCGCCGAGTCAGAGTGGAAGAAATTCGAGATCAGCCTGCATGAACTCAACACCCGCTTTCAGCGCTACCAGCAGGAATACAACGAGAAGGCGCACCGCTTCGAGCGCACCATCACCCGCCGCCAGGCATGGCAGCGCATCAGCAAATACGGCGGCGCCGTCGCCCTGCCGGAAGATGCCATCCGCTCCATCGTCCGCCGCCACGCCCGCAAGGTCGATCAGGCCGGCTGCATCAGTCTCGATAACAACATCTACGAGGTCAAGGGACTTCATGACGCCTGGGTATGGGTCTACGAGGGAATGTTCGCGGATAAGATTGTGGTGGTCGATCAGAAAACCGGTCTGAAATACGAGGTCGAGAACTTCACCCCCAACCGCCTGGGCGAATACAGCGAAGCCCCGGAAACCACCTATCAGCAGGTGCGCAAAGAAGCCGCCACGCTGGAAGGGCTCCACAACACGCTCTATACCGAGGATAAAGCGGTCAACGCCAAGGTGGTCAAATTCCCCACCAGGATCAAGGAAGTCCGCCAGATCGTCAACCCGCTCAATACTGATAATTTCAACAGTATTGATGAGGCCCTGCGGGAGTTTCAGGGGATGTGCGGTTTCTTTCTGGCCAAGGATCTGCGCGCCGAGGTGGCGGAGCTGATCAAGGATAACGGGCTGTCAAAGCGGTTCGTGGCCGAACTGGCCGGAGAGATACAGGCAGAGCAGATGCAGGCGACAGGCTAACCCCTCCCCGGCCCTCCCCTTATCAAGGGAGGGTGAAAACCTCCCCCCTGATAAGGGGGGATTGAGGGGGGTTGCATCATAAACGAAACAGGCCCCCGACGCTGCAACGTCGGAGGCCATAACCAGAAAGGAGACAATATGAGAGCAAGTATGACCAGATTGGAAACGTTTGTCAATCTCGGCTATCACAAGGACCCCTTGAAGGGGCACCTGTTCGAGACCGGGGACATGGTGCGCACCCGGCGCATCCTCACCATGGCGGTGGAGAGCCGCGCGATGATCAGCATCGTCGGCGAGCGCGGCTGCGGTAAATCGGAGGCGGTCAACGCCGCCCTCAAAAAGCTGGCCTCGGCGGACAAGCCGGTCAAAACCGTATGGGTCACCAGGGGCGACCAGGAGAAACTGACCATCTCCGACATCAAGACCGCGATGATCCTGCACCTCTCCGCCGAGAACGTGAAAAGGGGCGGCATCGTCAGCAGCATGCAGCTCCGCCGGGTGATCGGCGAGGCGAGCCGCAAACAGAAGATCGTGATCGCCATCGAAGAGGCGCAGCGCCTGCACCCGTCCACGCTGAAGAGCCTTAAAACCCTACGCGAGATTGAATGGATGGGGGAGACCGAGCTCTTCACCATCATCCTGGTGGCCCAGTCCGACCCGATGAACCGCCCCGGCGTTTCCGAGGTCAAGCTGCGCAGCGACATCGTCAGGATGCAGGGGCTCTCCGCCAACGAGGCCGCCCACTATGTCCGCGAAGCCCTCGGCAAGCACTTCGAGAGCGAAGCGGTCGAGCAGCTCTCCGAACTCCCCCAGTCCCGCAACTATCTGGAGCTGCAGGCGCTCTGTGTTGAACTGATAAACTCCGCCCTGGCCGCCGGGCGCGAACTGGTCACGGTGGCGGATATCCACACCATCCAGCCCCCAGCCTCCGCGCCGATACCTCGCGGCGATCGCCGTAAAGTCGCCGCCCCGGCCGTCTCCGGAACCTCCGCCCTGGCCTCGGTACTGGACCGCCGCAAAGAGCGGATAGAGACTCTTTCGGGGGTGGCCAATGCTTAGGCTCAAACAGGCTATGGATGAATGCAAAATACTGCAGCAGTCCCTGGCGTCGGCGTCCGGTTGGAGCAAAACCCAGATCAGCCTCACGCTGAACAGCGGCAAACTGCCCGCCAACTCGGCCAAATTCGCCAACGACGTGGTCATGTTTGTCAGCCACAACCCTCCCCTGAAAAAATGGCTGGAGACAAACGGGCTGGCGGTGGACGCGCTGCTCAAGGATGTTTGGGAGGAAGATGTAACCCCCCTCAATCCCCCCTTATCTAAGGGGGGAAGCGAGACCTTGCCCCTCCCGGCTCCCGCCTCCCTCCCCCGGCTCCTCTGCGATATCGCCGGACGGGCGGTGTTAAATGATTCGGATGATGACGCCAACGAGATGATTATTCAGCTGGCGCGCACAACCAGCTATCTGCACCGGGAAATGGCTGTTTTGGTGGGCGCGGACGCCCCTTACATGATCAGAGTAGAGGCCCAAGCGGCCGCCATACTGAAAGGAGAGACGCTATGAGAAACTTTATCCGCAGGATATTGGCATACCTGGAGTCGCGGCGTAAATGGAACCGCACCAAGCGCCTGCTGCGCGAACGCGCCGAGGGGGAATTGGCCGTGGCGCTCTATGGCAACGGCATGGTGAGGAAGCACATATGAGCACCTGGCCACGGATCACCAACCTGTATGATGAAATCCCCGGAGAGGGGCCGGTGTGGGCCTGCGAGCGGTTCGGCCACTACGGCCACAACTCGGTTACCTGCACAACCTGCACCCGGAACTTTATAACCCGCAACGACGATATTAAAGGAGCTACGAAATGAATTTCTACAGTTACAGTCCAACCTTTGGCATGGAATATCATAAAACCGGCGCGGAGGCCAAGGCAGCGGCAGTCTTGGCCCTGTCATCGCCTGCCACCTGTCAGAAGACCGAAGAATCTGTAACATCTATCACCTGGGGCGAGGTTACAGAACGCGCCACGCCGACCGGAGATGTCGGCTACGCCCTGAAACGCCAGGACCGCCTCACCTATGAGCTGGCGCATCCCCAGGTAGTCAACGGCCGGATGGAAAACGCCAATGGCGACATGATTCAGGTCAAAAACATCAAAGAGAAAGACCTGCTGGAGCATGACATGGTACTGAGCGTCGCCTGCATCTGGCTCCCGTTGAGCGCTATGCTAGCCCGCTTTAAGCTCCATACCATGGAGGATATCACAACCTTCGTGGAACTTCTGTTTGACTCCTACGGTGTCAAGCGGGGCGGCTCCGAGGGGAATATGCAGTTCACTACCTATGACAAGAAATATAAGTTGATTGTGGGTATTCAGAAAACTATCGACTTCGGGCCGGAAATAGAGGTCGCCAAACAGAAGATGATGGAGGCGGTTGAAATTTATCCTGAAGAGGCAAACGACCTAAAAACGATGCTGACGGCCTCATATACGCAGATCGATGGTAAATTACGGGTCGCGGAAATACTGCGTTTGCGCACCTTCAAATTTAACAATCCGCTCTGGCATGAGGGCATGAAGATCATTGACGACTCGATAGAGGTAGCTTTCAGCAAGAAGCAGATCAGGCTCTACATGCGCCACAATCCAGGTGAAGAATACGCCGCTGTGCCGCTGCACATCGCGGCGCTGTAGGGGGTGGGAACCATGGCTAAGAAGATAGTCAGTTTTAAAACTACGCCAGAAGAGGCCGCAAAGATCACAGCAATAGCAA
>JBAQPK010000041.1:0-1872 GCA_049305715.1 Desulfuromonadaceae bacterium
GCGCTGATCAACTCCTTCCTGCATCCGGCGATGGAACATTTCCTTTATAACGCAGAGAACCGGCTGCGGAGCTATCGCACCAAGAACCCGTTGCAGATCTTCCGTAACGATGGTGACTCATCAAGGGTAGCCAAATCTATTGCGATCAAAACATACAGCTCCGGACCTCGGGGCGGCATGGAAGGTATGAAAACATTTTCCAGGATGTATGGATTCTCCGACGTGGTCGCAATTGACATTGGCGGCACGACTACAGATATCGGTCAGTACGTGAATGACACCGTGGCAGAGAAACGGCGAGGCAACGTGGAGGGCATTACGGTTTCTTTTCCCCTCTGCGAGATTCTCAGCGCGGGTGTCGGCGGAAGTTCTATTTTCAGGGCACATGAAGGTCGCATCGTGATCGGGCCAGAGAGCGTCGGTGCCGTTCCCGGCCCGGCCTGTTTCGGTCGTGGTGGTAAGGAGGCAACTATTACCGACGCCAGCTTGTTGTGTGGAATTCTTGATCCCAAATCCTATTTTGGTGGCGATCTGGCCCTGGACGCCGAACGAGCGATGGCGGCGGTCGAACAGAATATCGCCAAACCTCTTGGCCTGAATCTCGAGGAGGCTCTACAGCAGATGCAACATGCCTACGAGGAAAAAGTGGCCGTTGAGCTGCATCGATCCACCTCTATCTCGAAACAAACTATCCTGCTCGCATTCGGAGGAGCCGGCCCCCTGAATGCCTGCGGAATTGCCGAGAAGGCCGGAATCAATACGGTTGCAGTGCCGAAAATGGCGGCTGTTTTCAGTGCGTACGGCATCGGTGAGTGCGACATCTCCCAGCTTTATGCCGCTACGATCCACGGTATCAATGAAAGCAAACTGAAGGAGGCCCTTGAGGATCTGAAGCTGAAGGCATCCCGCGACATGTACGCTGAAGGTTTTGCCGAAGGGAACTATGAGCTGCGTGTACGGCTTGTGGCGACTGTCGACGGCAAGGAGCTCAGTCAATCTATTACAAATACAGAAGTGCCGGTTTTGTTCGAGAAAGCGGATCACGTTGAAGTTGAGTTAAAGGCGGTCAAGATACTGCGTTCTGAAAAAGACGGCCAGGTCAAATTTAAAAAGGGCAAAAAGGCGATGCTGCATAGTAATCGGACTTTGCTGACCAAGCGTAATGGACGCCTTGAAGTGCCCGTTTACAACCTTAATCAGATGGAAACCGGCGACCACGGCGTTGGTCCAGCCATTATCGAAGAAGACTTCTTCACCTGCCGAGTCCTGGACGGATGGGATTTCGTCATCAGCGATGCAGGTGACATTCTATTGAACAAGAGAGGCTAAATACCATGAAAGTACTGATGACAGAATATCTCCGGATCGATCTGGAGAAAGAAACATGGGAATGCCGGGTGTGTAATCACGAGTTGGGTCCCGCAAATAAGAGCTACAAAGAGGGGCTGCTGGTCTATAACCGCGACCCCAGGGAAATCCATCCGCCGATCATCGATCCTGACAAGTATCGCTTCACCTTCAGCCCGGATCCCCAGTGGGTGCGCATTCTCGAGTATTGCTGCCCGAAGTGCGGAACCCAGGTTGAAACTGAGTATGCAATCCCCGGCCATCCTCCTCTATATGACATAGAGCCGGATCTGAAGGCTTTGAAAGCACAATGGTCCACACGTGAAGAGGTCCTCGAGCCGGTAAGAGGCCCTGAAGTAGTACTCGGCGCCGGACACGGCGGTCACTAAATAACCAAAATCCAGCCTGCTCCAGCCGGATATGAACCGATGAATCTGGAGAGGGGCCATGGAAAGAAGAATAAAGGAGGTAGTATGAGACGCGTGTCTGTCGATATCGGTGGCACATTCACCGATTGTTTCGTGG
>JBAQPK010000042.1:0-1812 GCA_049305715.1 Desulfuromonadaceae bacterium
GATGCGCTGGACAGTCGCGAGACCGATACCGGTTCCCGCAAACTGGCTTGAATCGTGCAACCGTGTAAAGACACGAAAAAGCTTGTCCGCATCCTTCATATCAAAACCGGCACCATTATCGCGGACATAATATACCGGATCAGTTCCGGCCCGATCAACTCCGAACTCGATCAATGCATCGTTCTTGAGAGCGCTGTATTTCCAGGCGTTGCTCAGCAGATTGATCATAACCATTTTCAGTAGCCGGGAATCACCGGAAACAAAAATATCCGGTTCGATGCGTGTTCTGACTGATCGATCCGGACATTCCAGAGAGAGTTCTTTCAAGCACGCTTCAGCAATGTCACTCAGGTTAACACGGCCTGAAACGATATCGGTACGGGCTATCCGTGCCAGATGCAACAGGGCATCGATCATTTCATTAAGCCACATTTGTGAATCATAAATTCGGGTAATGTACTCCTTGACGCCTGGATCGAGATCGCTGTCATCATCAAGCAACAGTTGGCAATAGCCCGAGATTCGGGTAAGCGGCCCGCGCATGTCATGGGACACCGAATAATTAAATGTCTCCAATTCGTTATTGGCAGCAGCGAGATCGATCGCTTTGCGGCTCAGTTCGCAATTAAGCTGACGGATCTGCTCAAGGTACATATGATCAGTCTTTTCAGTGATTTTACGCTGTGTAATATCCCTGTCAAAACCCAATATGTACTTTTTACCGTCAATTTTTATCAGTCCGGCATGTATTTCGACAGGGAATCGGGTGCCGTCCTTTTTCTGGTGCCAGATTTCTGCAGTTACCCACTCACCGGCGATAATGGAAGCCGCGATACCTCGGGAGATTTTATTAGCCTCGGGAATATTCAAGTCATAGATGCGCATCCTGAGAAGTTCACCCACCGTATACCCATGCTGATCTGCGGCTGCCTGATTCGCCGCCATAATCCGCCCCGACTCATCCCCCTCCAGACCAATAATCATAATTACATCAGGAGCCCGCTCAAACAGCATGCGATAGCGCTCCTCACTTTCACGCAACCCCTTGTCACTGTTTTCAATCGAATCAAGCATACCGTTGATTGAAACCGTCAGGTCTTTCAGTTCGTCCTGTTGATCTGAAACGGGCAAACGTACGGTAATATCATGCTGTGTCGTAACATAAGATACGTTTTGAGTGAGGGAGGCCAGGCGATTTAGTATTGTGCCGCGGATGAAGAACAACATTACAAAACAGAACACCCCCCCCGCAACAAATAATGAACTGAGAACATACATGATCGAAGCCTTGCCCTGCTGATACAGGAGACGTTCCTCGGAAATTCTCGCCATGAGGGCCGGACGACCAAAAAGGTCCTTGAACAGTGTGTAGCCGGCAATAGTGTTATGATCGATAACCCGCACATGGCTTCCATCGCCACGGGAAAATGCTGAAAGAGCCGCAGCAATGTCAGGGGCATCGCGCCCTTCTGATATTGGGATCAGATCGAGCATAAACTCGGTCACGGTGGTAATTCGGTTAACCTCATCTTCATCGAGATAGCGACCAACCATCAGCAGAAGATCACTGTCCGGGAGCGGGCTCAGCACCAATTGCAGCGGCCGATCGTCCAGCACAACCAATCCACGGAGTGAATCGCCGGAACTATTTTGCGCAAGTGGAACGATCGCAGCCAATTGATTTAAATCACGCTCAATTTTAATAGGATGTTTCCGGGCAGCTGTGTCTGAAAAAAGAGAGGTCATGACCTGTTTTCCCTGTGAAAAACAGATGACAAGATCAATGCGGTGATTGTGGGGAAAGGTAACGGG
>JBAQPK010000043.1:0-2444 GCA_049305715.1 Desulfuromonadaceae bacterium
TACTTGTATTATAGCTCTTTCATCAAAAAAATTACCAATATTTTTACAGCCAATATAGATTGGAATAGTTTTTGTAACAAAACAATCAACTATCTTTTCTGAAAAATAATTATTTTGACATACATTCTCTATAGCAATGTGGTATTGAAAGTCTCTAAAAACATTTATTTTGTCTTCAGGATTTGGGCCTACAAAGTGATTAAAATGTGTCATCATAGGATTATGAGATGAATTAAAAAAATAAATATTATTAGCATGAATATCATAAAACCTATTCCAAAGATAGTGCCTTAAAACATGATTATTTGAAAGATTTTTTGATCCACAAATAAAACTAACCTTAAATTTCTTATCATTCTTACTCCAATAAATCTCTGGTATCCAAGTCATTCCACAAAACATCAACCTTGCATTTGGAAGTTTCTCTAAAAGTTCTTCATCCCAAGTTAAAATCAAATTAAATCTACTTGCTAAATTCAAAACATCAATATTTTTCATCCTACTTAATTCTGGCTCATTTACCAAATTTAATACATTTAAAACATTAGGGTCAATTGGGTCATTAACAAAACAACTATAAACACTAACTGGAACAGGAAATTCCATTTCTCTAATCCAATGACTAAAATACTGTTTTGACTTAAACATATTTTATAAACCTCATATAATATTCATCAATTAATTTCATTTCATATTCTTCAAAAACTAATTCACTTAAAGCTTCTCTTAGTATTTTCCAATTATCAGGTTTCCATGGTTCTCTCATACAATGAATATCAATCCATCCATTTTCATCTAAATTTACATTATTATAATAAAAATTACTCCTATCTAATCTCCCATACGGGAGTAGCCTTGGTGTTTTTGGTTGTCCTCTAAATTTTGGATTAACATAAACTCTCCTATCAATCATATGACAATTATCAGGATATTTATTATATTTACTTATTTTACTGAAGAATAATTTTTCATCATATCCCCATTGATTTTCAATTGTATCATTCGGCTTCAAATTCTTTAGAAGTATTTTCAAATCAGAATATATATCTTGGTAATCAAGTAATCCAAATAATTCCCTCCAAGTTTTAACATACATCCCACAGTAACAAACGGGATACCTAGTATGATGATATCCATTAGCATAAAACAAATGAATATCCTTGTCTTTATCTTGTTGATGAAACCATTTAGAATTAAAAGCTGGAATCATATCAGAATCAGAAGTTAAAAAATATTCATCATCATCATAAAAAAAAGATGAAGAACAAAATCTTGAAATTTGAGCTAACATTGACAAATTATAACCATTAAATCTGTTATCATTAGTTATAATATTAGCATCAATAACTTGAACCCATGCACCAAATTTATTACAAGAATTTAAAACAAGTGATTTTAAATCTGATTTATGAATATCTCTTATACCCCATACAAGAGAAATAACTGGTCTGTATTCAATTTTCTTCCATGCCATTGCTGCTATTGGAAGAGTAAAATAGTAATTAGCATTGTCATCAGAAGAAAAAATCACATGTCTATCAGTTATCGGCCTAAAATCATGTGATCCATAAGTAATCATTTAATTTCCTTCCTCTTCCAAAAATCAATATCAACAAATTTCCAACCTTTATGTTGTTTCATTTTATTATTTAAACAATTATAAACTTCAGTAGGTGATAATTTATTTTTTAAAGAAAATGCTTTCACATTTTTTGAAAAATATATTTTACCATCAGGAGAAATTGCTTTAAAAACTCTAATTCTTCTTTGATTTTTAGGTTGATCTCTCAACTCAATAAAAGTACAATTTTTTCTATTGTAATCACCATTTACATTTATTCTTTCAATACTTGGTTTTTTTATTTTTTCACATAAAATTGCTTTGGTAAAAAAGTACCACATATCTTTTTTAAAGTTTTCATATTTATCCCAAGATAAATCATATTTAATTCCTCTTCCTCCATAATTTTTATAACTTGCATTATTTAAATTATTACATCTTTGTCTTAAAAATTTCCACATTAAATAAAACTTTGTATTTGTATCCCCATGTTTTTTATTATTAAACCCTTTTAATTTAGTACATTCATTTTGTAAACATCCACATGATCTAGTATTACCATTTTTCATAGAATAAGCATTTTTAATGGATTTTTTACCACAAATACATTCAGTCATCCATAAAGCTCTATTGTATTTATCATTACCATAATAATAAAGAATTTTTAATCTTTCATAAATATTTTCAGATAAATCTTCATACATTAGAATTGTCTTTCTCTATTTTATTTCTTTACGACGAAAACTTTCCCACACCCATCTATACTCCCATTCTACATTATGTGTTTCACATAGTTTATCTTTTATTTCATTTCTTTTCTTTTCAGCATCATTCACAAATATATGAAATTGAATTTGTATATTTTTTATAATATTAATATATC
>JBAQPK010000044.1:0-2145 GCA_049305715.1 Desulfuromonadaceae bacterium
CTTTGGGTCTTTTTGCCCATAACCACGCAGGCCGATGCCTTCTTTCAGGTGGTCGATATTCAGGAGGTGGTCTTTCCAGTGTGTGTCGATGGCCTGCAACATCATAACCTTGATGAGGTGGTCGATCAGCTCGTCACCCATCTCATTTACCCGTGCAGTGAAGATGGCGTGGGCTTGCTCGCTGAGTGTGTCATGAAAATTTACCGGTGTCAGGCGGCTTACCATCTCCTGCGGCAGGTCAAGCTGAAGATTGAAGTATTTGTAAACGCTTTCGCTTATCCCCTCCCAATCCCATTCGTGCGGTGAAACCTTGTCAATGGCGTAGACAGAGACAATTTCCTCGATTGTTTCATCCAGCATTTCCAGGAAACTATCGCGAATGTCCTGGCCAGCCAGAATTTCCCTTCTCTGGCTGTAAATAACTTCCCGCTGCTTGTTCATGACATCGTCGTATTCGATGAGATGCTTACGGATATCAAAGTTATGCGCTTCAACTTTTTTCTGAGCATTTTCGATCGACCGCGAAATCATGCTATGAGTAATGGCCTCACCTTCCTCGATCTTGAGAAGATCCATGATCTTGGAGACACGCTCCGATCCGAAAATGCGCAGCAGGTCATCTTCCAGCGACAGGTAGAACTTTGATGAGCCGGGGTCGCCCTGACGGCCGGATCGGCCGCGCAACTGGTTGTCGATGCGGCGTGATTCATGGCGCTCTGTCCCGAGGATGTGGAGGCCGCCCAGTTTGATGACTTCGTCATGTTCAGCTTGGCATTCAGCCTTGAATTTGGCGACCATCGCTTCATATTGATCTTCGGTAGCTTCCGGATTGGCGCGCCGCCACTGTTTGGCCAGGGCATCCGGGTTGCCTCCCAAAACTATATCTGTCCCACGGCCGGCCATGTTGGTAGCAATCATTATGGCCCCTTTACGCCCGGCCTGAGCAACGATTTCAGCTTCCCGTTCATGCTGTTTGGCGTTCAGCACGTTGTGTGGAACACCCTGACGTTTCAGCAGTTCCGACAACACTTCCGATTTTTCGATCGAGATGGTCCCGACAAGGCATGGTTGGCCGGTTGCATAATGTTCTTTTATATCCTCAATAACCGCCTTGAACTTTTCCATTTCTGTTTTATAAATCACATCAGGAAAATCCGGCCGCACGAGCGGCCGATTGGTGGGGATCACAGATACTTCAAGCTTGTATATTTTGTGGAATTCCTCTGCTTCGGTATCGGCGGTACCGGTCATCCCGGACAGTTTGGTGTACATGCGGAAATAGTTCTGGAAGGTGATCGTCGCGAGGGTCTGGTTCTCGTTTTCGATCTTGACCCCCTCTTTTGCCTCAATTGCCTGGTGCAGGCCGTCAGACCAGCGGCGACCGGGCATGAGACGACCGGTAAACTCATCAACAATCAGTACTTCACCGTCCTTTACCACGTAATCAACGTCCAGTTTGTACATGGCGTGGGCGCGCAGCGCCTGGTTGACATGATGCAAAATTTCTATGTTACGGGGATCATACAGGTTGTCGATTTTCAGGAGTTTTTCTACCTTCAGAACCCCTTGTTCGGTCAAGGCCGCACTCTTGGCCTTTTCATCAATGGTAAAATCACCGGTATATTGCTTGCGCTTACCGGAAAGTGTATTTGCTTCGACTTCGAGTACTTCGCCCCTTTCCAGTTTTGGAATGATCGCGTTGATAACGTAGTATTTATCGGTTGAATCTTCGGTCGGGCCTGAAATGATAAGCGGAGTCCGGGCCTCGTCGATCAGAATCGAGTCA
This sequence comes from Desulfuromonadaceae bacterium, assembly GCA_049305715.1. Lineage (GTDB taxonomy): Bacteria > Desulfobacterota > Desulfuromonadia > Geobacterales > Pseudopelobacteraceae > JACRCG01. The sequence goes on from JBAQPK010000044.1 coordinate 1,787, forward strand.
ACCTCGTCCACAATGGCGTAGTTAAAGCCGCGCTGAACGTAATCCTCCAGATCAAACTTCATGTTATCCCGCAAATAATCAAAGCCGAACTCGTTGTTCGTACCATAGGTAATATCGGCGGTATAGTTGATGCGTCGCTGGTCATCTTCAATGCCATGAACGACAATTCCTACCGTCAACCCGAGGAAGTTATATAATCTCCCCATCCATTCGGAGTCGCGTTTTGCCAGATAATCATTGACCGTAACAACGTGGACGCCCTTGCCGGAGATCGCATTAAGGTAGGCGGGGAGTGTGGCTACCAGCGTTTTACCCTCTCCGGTTTTCATCTCGGCAATTTTACCCGCATGCAGTACCAT
>JBAQPK010000045.1:0-1706 GCA_049305715.1 Desulfuromonadaceae bacterium
TCATTTTCCTGACGTCAGGAAAATGATCGGAAACAGAGTGCCCGGCAGTTTGGCAAGCTATCTTGGCCTTGTCGATTACCTTGGCAAAGTTCTCCCATTTGGCATATCCAAGAAGCCCCTGCAAGTCACGAGCGAACCAGAATTCTTCACCATCAATCTGGTGGGAATAATCTTCAAAGTTTTTATGTAGTTGGATAATGATATTGCTTTTCATGGCAGTGGCTTCTCCTTCAATCCATCTGATTGCAACGTACTCAGAACGATCATTTTGTTGATGTCAACAAAATGATCTGAAATAGCCTGATCTGAAGCGTCACAATGATCGTTTTGATGACATCGGCAAAACGATCAGGAGCCTCAATACTTCCTGAAAATCTTCTGTTGGTGCCAATGAAGCGCATCCGGAGCAGGCCATAATGTTTGCTCGGCAGGACCTATAATGCCGCGACCGGAGAGCGTCAGCATATGGCTGGGGATGTTGTTGTGTGCGGATAACTGTTTTGAGACGAGCACTGCGTACGTGCCGGAAACCGTGATTAAACCTTCATCGAATGTCCAATGACACAGCCGGCAGAGTGCCATGCCGTTCTGGACGGTATCATTATGCGTCAGGCTCCACGGCACAATATGGGCGGCGTCAACCACGGTATGGCTATCCGGCGTCAGCATACGGATGCCGCAGACGGCGCAGCGGTGATCGTACATGCTGACGATGACCCGCCTGAACGCCTGATCCCGCACCGCCGGGGCGTATTTCTCAGCCTCGGCATCTTCCTGTACCTGCTGATGGCGCGATTGCTCCAGCAATGTCTTGCTGTACTGAAACGCTTCCCTGTTGATGATCCCCTGCTCAACCAGCCCGGCATGCAGTTCCGGCGCAAAACAGCTTTCGATGAGGGCTGTTCGCAGCAGGTTCCGAGATTCTTCTTGGCAGAGGAGCTCGTACAGCTCGTCATCCAGTTTCACCCCCAGCACGATTTCCTGCAACTGGGCCACGCCCCTGATTTGGCGGGTAGCGGTGAGCACCGCCTCCATGCCCGGTTTCGGAATGTGATGCCAGAATTTGTCGGAAGTGAGATGGTAAAAAGGGAGGATGATGTTTGAGCGCTGGTCCGGCGGCATGACGCGGGACCAGTAGATGGTGAACAGTTCCCCAAGATCGGGGGTGAATTCGATGAAGTTGGTATGTACGATACTCTGCGCTATCAGGTCGATAACGGCCAGCAGCAACAGCGGTTTGTGCGGGGCGCGGAATTTGGTTGCGGATGTCCAGCGGGTACGGCTGGTGTCGGAGTGGAGGGTGGAGAAGGTTTTCAGGTAGTGGGTGATCATTGTTATGATTTCACCTAGAATGTCGCATGTCAGGGGATGATCCCCATCTGTTTCTCAACTCAATCGCATCAATTTTGTCAATTGCGTTCGTCTGTCGCTTTGTCAGTACTATACCATTCCATTGGAATTAATTTCTTTCTGTTCCGCCACTCATCAACTTCATAAACGCCATCAATTTGTCCATAAACATCATCATCTGCATGATCTAAGATAATACCCTGCCAAGCCCCGCCTTTGTTGGATATTGAAGTGTATTGGCCCAGCGTGAATAGGACTTTTGGTTCGTTTGTGATAAACCATCACGAACGGAGGAAAGTCCATGCGAAAGAAACGCCACAATTACACCCCCGAAGAGAAAGTTTCCATTTTACGGC
>JBAQPK010000046.1:0-2247 GCA_049305715.1 Desulfuromonadaceae bacterium
CATCTGGCCCTGCCCCCCTCCTTGCGCGGCGGCTCATTGGTGATCAGCCAGTAGCGCCCCAAGTCAGCGACAGCCATGCCGAAATCGGAGAACGCCACCGGCTTGCGCACATAGCTGTTGGCACCCAGTTCATAACTGGCGATGATATCCTTTTCTTCGTCCGAAGAGGTGAGAATCACCACCGGCAAGAGTCTGGTCCGCTCATCGCCCCGGATCCGGCGAAGGACCTCAAGTCCGTCGATCTTGGGGAGCTTGAGATCCAGAAGAACCACCGTGGGAAGATCGTCCACGTTACGAGCGGCATAGTCGCCTCTGGCAAACAAATACTCCAGCGCCTCGGCCCCGTCACGCATCACAACAATTTCGTTGGCCAGCTTGCATTTCTTCAACGTCCGCAGGGTGAGGAGTTCGTCCTTTGCATTATCCTCTACCAGGAGTATTATTCTATTTTTCATGATTGCGCCCTTCTCCTCCCAGGGTGAAATAGAGAGTGGCCCCTTCCCCCACCGCCGACTCGGCCCAGATCCGTCCTCCATGGCGATGGATAATCCGCTGCACCGTCGCAAGGCCAATACCTATACCCGGAAACTCGTCGGTTTTGTGCAGCCGGTGAAAGGGGAGGAAGAGTTTGTCGGCATAGGCCATATCGAAACCAGCCCCGTTGTCCCTTACGAAGTAAACGGTTTCACCCTCCTGCTCTTCGACGCCGAATTCAATGCGTGCGTCGGTACATTTGCTCGTATATTTCCAGGCATTGCCAAGGAGGTTTTCCATGACAACCTTGAGCAGCCGGGGATCGGCGAACACCTCTACATGCGGTGCGATATTCACAGTTATCCGACCTTTGGGCTCCGCCTTGCGCAGTTCCTCGGCCACAGCATTCGTCATCGTGGACAGGTCAACCTGCTCCACGGAGAGTTCGCCGCGCGCTGAGCGGGAAAGGCTCAGCAACCCGTCGATGAGGTCGCTCATCTCGTGGCTCCCTTCCTGGAGGTAGCGCAGGTAGGTTTTCCCCTCCGCATCCAGTTTGTCTTCATATTCTTCGAGCAGGGCCTCACTGAATCCGTCAATGGCCCGTAGCGGCGCCCGAAGGTCGTGGGAAACGGAATAGGTGAACGCCTCCAACTCCTTGTTTGCGAGTTCCAACTCCCGGGTACGCTCGATAACCCGCGCCTCAAGAGTCTGGTTCAACAGACGAATTGCCTCTGCCGACCTCTTGCGCTCGGTGATATCCTGAATCGTGCTGATAAGCAGCTTCCTTTCAGGCATCGGGATCTCAACAACAAGAATTTCGGCCTTCTCCCCTGACATTTTCGTAATTTGAAGCTCAAGAGTCATTGTCGTCGGATCGCCGCTTGCCAAATATGCTTTAAGTCTGGCTCTCAGTTCATCCCTACTCTTGGGATCAGGAATGGCATGGTCCAAATAGGCATCTCTGTCCGTGATTATCTTCGTAGGCCAGCCAGCGATCTCTCCTATTATTCTGTTTGAATACAGAATCTTGCCATCGTCCCAAGAGGAGACTGAAAAACCGATGGGGAGGTTATCCGTTACGGTTTCAATAAACTCATTCCTCTCCCGCAGCTTCTCTTCGGCTAGCTTGCGTTCGTTGATGTCGGTAATCGTGCCGACATAGCCGACTACTTCCCCGCTGTCGTTCATCTCGGCCACTACTTGGCTATACACCCACGAAATGACACCATCCGGACGTTGCAGGCGATACTCGCACTTGAACGGGAAATTCTTCCCGGCATCCTCGCACCACGCCTCAAGAACTCTTTCGCGGTCTTCCGGATGGAGCCCGGAAGCCAGCCCTTTACGCAATGCTTCCTCGCGGTTAAATCCCGTAATTTCGCACCACCGTTCGTTAACATAGAGAAACTTACCTTTGGCATCAGCATGGAAAATGCCGACTGGCGAGACTTCCGCAAGGGTGTGATAGCGCTTTTCGCTTTCAGAAAGAGCTGTTTCCATTCTCTTGCGTTCAGTGACATCAAAAAAGGTCACAACAGCTCCAATTAGTTCCCCATCTTTTCTGATTGGGTGCGCATGGTATTCAACGTGACAGCTAGTCCCATCCTTGCGCCAGAATATTTCGTCACGGGCATAGATGCGTTCCCCCCTATGGTAAGCAAGGCAGACCTTGCAGTCTTTCTTTAGGAAAGGGGTTCCATCCACGCGCGTGTGATGGACTAGCTGATGAAGGCTTTTTCCAAGCAACTCCCGTTCATCTTCGTACCCAAGGAG
>JBAQPK010000047.1:0-2236 GCA_049305715.1 Desulfuromonadaceae bacterium
GGATTATCCGCCGGAGTTTATTCTTTGATAACGTACTATCAGAGTGGAGGCCAAAATGCAATTTGTGTGTGCCTGATAGCGGTTTACACGGTTGTAAATGTGAACTGTATACACAAAAAGGTTGCAATTTATTATAACGATGTTTAGTATCACCGCGGTTCTAGACAATCCTGCAGTATCCCAGATGAGAAATCCAATTTGATCGACGCATCTATATAACACTCTCAAGGAGGTTTACGAATGAAAGTTGTCTCCAGATTTTGTTGGCGCGGTCCCCCGCTGTAAAGTTTGAGAAAATTCCAATAGTCCCTGCCGCACCAAGCAAATTTCACTTAAGTAAGTGAAGAATAACACTATCAAAAGGAAGGAATGCCATGCAATTCACCTCGTCATCCATCGGCAGAAAGATCCTGATGGCGATAACAGGCCAAGCTATGGTTCTGTTCGCTGTCGTACATCTGCTCGGTAACAGCTCCATCTTCGGGTGGCTCAGTGGTGGTATCAATGCCTACGCCGAACACCTCCACAGTATGCCGCTGCCCATCATCGTCGGTTTCCGCCTGGTCCTGCTGGCCATGGTCTGTGTCCACATCTGGTTTGGTATCCAGCTGACCATTGAAAACCGCGGCGGGCGCCCTCAGCAGTACGCGGTCAAGTCAACCCAGAAGGCAACCTTTGCCAGTGAGAACATGATCTGGACCGGAGTTCTTATCGGTCTTTTCATTCTATATCATCTGGCACATTTCACATTCCAGGTGATATATCCGGATACCGCCGCTCTGAAGAATCTCGTGCCTCTGCACAATGAGATGGTACCCAATGTGCTCGGGATGGTCGTCGCCGGCTTCAAGAATTTCTTCGTATCATTCATTTACGCCGGTGCGATGGTTGTCCTGTTCCTGCACCTTTCACACGGCATCCAGAGCTTCTTCCAAACCATGGGGTGGAGCAGTGACAAGAGCCAGCCGGTCATAGTAAAAGTCGGCGCTCTGGTTGCTCTCGTTCTTTTCCTTGGTTATGTTACCATCCCGCTGACAATTTTTGCCGGCATTCTGAAAGGTTAAGGGGGTTATTGTGATACTTGATGGAAAATGTCCAACCGGACCTATTGAACAAACATGGGACAAGCACCGCTTCGATCTGAAGCTGGTCAATCCCGCAAATAAGCGCAAATATAACGTGATTGTCGTCGGCACCGGCCTGGCCGGTGGCGCTGCCGCCGCGTCTCTCGGTGAACTTGGCTACAACGTGCAGGCGTTCTGCTATCAGGACAGCCCCCGTCGTGCCCATTCAATCGCAGCGCAGGGCGGCATCAATGCCGCCAAAAACTACCCGAACGACGGCGATTCGATCTACCGTCTTTTCTATGACACCATCAAAGGGGGCGACTTCCGTGCCCGTGAGGCGGACGTCTGGCGTCTGGCACAGGTGTCCAACAACATCATCGACCAGTGCGTGGCGCAGGGCGTTCCCTTTGCTCGCGACTACGCCGGCTACCTCGACAACCGCTCCTTCGGCGGCGCCCAGGTTTCCCGTACTTTCTTTGCCCGCGGCCAGACCGGCCAGCAGCTCCTGCTGGGCGCCTACTCCGCTCTTTCCCGTCAGATCAAGGCCGGTACGGTCAAGATGTATGACCGTCGCGAAATGCTCGACCTGGTTGTTGTTGACGGTGTCGCCCGCGGCATCACGGTGCGCAACCTGGTAACCGGCGCGATGGAAAGCTATGCCGCCGATGCCGTCTGTCTCGCTACCGGCGGGTACGTCAACGTATTCTACCTCTCCACCAACGCCATGGGATGCTCGGTTACCGCAAACTGGAAAGCCCATAAAAAAGGCGCGTTCTTTGCCAACCCCTGTTATACACAGATTCATCCGACCTGCATCCCGCAGGCCGGCGACTACCAGTCCAAGCTGACCCTGATGTCCGAGTCGCTCAGGAACGACGGTCGCGTATGGGTTCCAAAGAAGAAGGAAGACTGCGGCAAGCATCCTAATGAAATCGCTGAAGATGACCGCGATTACTACCTTGAGCGCAAGTACCCCTCCTACGGCAACCTGGCGCCGCGTGACATCGCTTCCCGCGCAGCCAAGGAGCAGTGTGACGACGGTCGCGGTGTCGGCCCCGGCGGACGCGGCGTGTACCTCGATTTTGCCGATTCCATCAAACGTCTCGGTGAAGATACCATCCGAGAGCGATACGGCAACCTGTTCGAGATGTATGAGAAAATCACCGACG
>JBAQPK010000048.1:0-9765 GCA_049305715.1 Desulfuromonadaceae bacterium
ACAGAACCGCTGCAACCCCTACAGTTCCTGCAGTTGATGTTGAGGGCTTCCTCGCCGGCGTTGTTACAAAAACCAAGGTCGGCGGCACCGGCGCCGTGAACCTGTCCGCCATTTATCTCTCCGGCGATGACAACGCCAATAAAGAAAAATCGTTCACCCCAGGCGCAGGGGCTTCTCAAACCTACTTTAACGCTTCAAATATGTGGCTGCTGGTCCGTAGCGGTCAGGGCGTCAACACCTCCAACTCGGTGCTCAGCAACGACCTGACTGTTGGCGGGCGTGGTTTGATCGGCCTTTTTGCCGGTTACGAGGGCACCGTGGGTAAAATGTTCTACAATGCCAACATCGGCTACGCCCAGACGGCTGAAGAGCGTACGACTACCGTTGCTGGTGTAAAAGTAAAAGAGGATGGTGTCATCGGCACGGAAATCAATGCCCAGGTTGGCTACAAACTGTTTGACAACCTGAGCGCCAGCGCCGCGGTGGCCTACGCCTTCCTCGGCGATGGACTGAACAGCAAGGTCGCAGCTGAGCGTGTTGGCGGAGCAGCCGATGCCGACGACCCATACGCCGTCAACCTGCAGTTGAGCTACACATTCTAAAAACCTGAATCTTCCGGGGGTGAGCTTCTGCACCCCCGGATCAAAAAAACCGGAGGATGTACCATGAAAAAATTTGCCGTTATGATGCTTGCCGCTTTCAGCATGTCTGTTGCCGCACCGGTCTTTGCTGCTGAGATGACCGCCGAAACAAAAGATCAGTGCCTGCTGGCTTCCAAAGGCTGCGCGGCTGAAACAAAGTCCATCCAGCAGAAGATCAAGGCACTCAACGCAGAGATCAAAAAAGGCAAAAAAGTCTATTCTGCCGATGAGATCAAGAAGCTTGAGCAGAAGTTGAAAGAAGCCAATGAGCTTCTGGATAATCTGCTGAAGCCTTAAGTCTAGGTGGCGCGCTTTTGTGCGCATGATGTCCTGAAGGGGGGGGAGAGATCCCTCCCTTTTTTTTGACCTGCAAGCGTGTTTGTGCAATTATCTCCAAGCTGAAATGAAGCGGAGGAAAAATGCGTAATTTGATTGTACTGCTGGCAGCCCTGCTGGTTCCGTTGACCGTTGTCCCTTCTTTTGCCGGCCAGATAAGGGTGTTCGTTGCGGAGATGGCCGCGGCAGGTGCGCAGAGCCGGGACGAGATGAAGGTGACACTGCAGACGCTGCTGGCATCGCGTCTGAACAGTGACGGTATCACAGCGGTCGGGAGTGCTGCCGAGGCCGATCTCGTGGTGAACGGCACATATGTTGCCATCGGGAAGAACTTCAGCATCGATGTCATCGCCAAAAGCAGTGCCGGCAAAACAGTCGCCCGGGCTTTTGTGCAGGGCACCTCCGAGGACGAGCTGATCCCGGCCGTGGGTAAACTGGCAGAAAAGCTCTCCGCAGATCTTATGAAGTCGAACGCCGGCAGCCGGACGGATGCCAGCGCTCCAAAGCCGTCCCCGGCGACGGCTCCGACAGCAGTTGTACATGCTCCAGCCGGAGACATCGTTATGCCCCGCGCGCAGGAACCGGGCAAGACTTCCGGCTGGATAAGCGGTCGCCTGACCGGCGCGGCCAACCTGATGGCCGACGGCCTGACCCTGCCGGATGGAAGTCGTGAAATCTTCCTGGCTGAAGAGCAGCGGCTTGTCTACTACCGTCAGGGTAAGGATATGAATCTGGTGGCCGAAGTCGGGATCAAGGCCACGGAGAAAATCATTTCACTGGATACGATTGCAGGGAGTGCCGGAACTCTCGATATCTATGTCACGATCATTCGCGCAGGTGAACCGGCCTCACAGGTCTGGCAGGTCAAGGGGGACAAGCTGCTGCTGGTTGCAGAGAAGCTCCCCTACTTCTTTCGCAGCGCGGCTCTTTCAGGCGGGACGAAGAAGCTTTATGCCCAGACCACGGGGCGCGGCGACGATTTCTACGGTGATGTTTTCGAGGCGACCCGCAGCGGCTCCGTCATTACTCTAAAAAATCCGCTTAAAATGCCGCGCTACGGCACGATCTACAGCTTCAACCAGTTCCGGAACAGTGAAGGCAATACCTTTACAGTTGTCCTTAACCCCGACGGCTACCTGATCGTGTATGACCAGCAACTGAGCGAATTATGGCGCAGCAATGACAAGTTCGGTGGTTCCGAATTGTATTTTCAAAAAGACGATGCCGGGAATATCCAGATAACGGGAGACAAGTATCGCTGGATCTTCATGAATCAGCGCATCCAGGTTTCGTCCAAGGGTGAAATCCTGGTCGGCAAAAATGACGGGTTCTGGGTCATGGGCAACGCCCGTTCCTACAAGCGGGGAGCAGTCTACTGCCTTGCCTGGAACGGTTCGAGTCTGGAAGAAAAATGGCGAACGCGCGAAACCCAGAACTATATGCCGGATTACCTGTTTGACGAGGCGCGCAACGAGCTGCTGATCCTTCAGACCGTACAGCGCCCGGGAATTTTCACACGCGGTGCATCGTCACTCTCGATAAAAAAGGTTGAGTAGCACCTCTCATTTGATATTGAGCGACAATAATCAAGCAGATCTTCGGCGGAAGCGATTCCGCCTTTTTTATGGTCTTTCCTTTGACGAAGGCGGAGAGCTGTGCTACATTCTCGCCACGCAAAATCCGGAGGCATCTTTCCAGAAAGAATATCTAGAACGCCCACTGAAAAGAGCACAATCCCTTGAGCCCACAATCTAAAATCATCTGCATCGCCAATCAGAAGGGCGGCGTCGGCAAGACGACTACCGCCGTCAATCTTGCCGCATGTCTGGCAGCAGCGGAAAGGCCTACCTTGCTGGTCGATATCGACCCGCAGGGCAATGCTACCAGCGGAGTCGGAGTTGACAAGACCTCGCTGAAGCATACCATTTATGATGCCCTGATAAATGAAGCCGATCCGTGCGGGCTGGTCGTTGATACGGGGCACCCTTTCCTGCATATCATGCCCTCAAACTCCGATCTTGCGGGCGCTGAGCTGGAATTGGCCACCGAAATCGGGCGCGAGCATAAACTTAAGTTTATTCTGGCCGCGCTGGAAGAAAAATATCGCTACATTATTATCGATTGCCCCCCATCACTCAGTCTTCTGACGATCAATGCGATGACCGCGGCCCATTCGGTGCTGATACCGCTCCAGTGCGAGTTCTACGCCATGGAGGGCTTTTCCCAGATACTGCGCACCATCAAGCTGATTCAGAAGATGATTAATCCGCTGTTGACAATAGAAGGGGTTCTTCTGACCATGTTTGATGCCCGCGGGAATCTCAGCAAGGATGTGGCGGAAGAGATTCGTACCCACTTTCCCGGTCAGGTTTTCGAGACGGTCATCCCCCGCAATATCCGTCTGGCGGAAGCGCCCAGTCACGGCAAACCGGTCATTTATTATGACATCACTTCGCGCGGCGCCGCCAGCTATCTTCAGCTGGCACGCGAAATCATCCAGAGGGAGAAGAATAATGGCTAGAATAGGCGGCCTCGGCAAAGGGATGGCTGCGCTGTTGCAGGTAACAGAAACGGTTGATGAGTCAAAAAATTACTTCGTCTGCCCGATTGAGAAGATTCGGCCCAATCGTAATCAGCCACGGAAACACTTTGCTTCGGACAAGCTGGAGGAGTTGGCTGCTTCAATCCGCGAAAAGGGCATTATCCAACCGCTGGTTGTCACCAGAAAAGACGACGGTTATGAAATCATAGCCGGCGAACGCCGCTGGAGGGCCGCTCAGAAAGCCGGGCTGCACGAAATTCCTGTCGTAATACGGGAAGCCACACCGGATGCTGTTATGGAACTGGCGCTGATCGAGAATATCCAGCGGCAGGACCTGAACGCCATCGAAGAGGCGCAGGCCTATCGCTCTCTGGTGGAGTATTTCAGTATATCTCAGGAAGATGTTGCGCGCAGGGTCGGCAAAAACCGGACTACGGTTACCAACGCGCTGCGGCTGCTCAAGCTGCCGGAAGAGATCCAGCGGGATATCGTTGAAGAACGGCTCAGCATGGGGCATGCCCGCGCCCTGCTATCGCTTGAAAGCGGTGAGCTGGTCGAAAAGGCGCGCCACGAGATACTGCATCGCCAGTTAAGCGTCCGCGCCACGGAAGACCTTGTGCGCAGGCTGAAAATTAATCCGCACCCCGCGCCGGTCAAACGCCTTCAGCAGCCCGACCTGCTGATGTCTTCGCTCGAAGAACAGCTTCAGAAACGTTTCCAGTCACGGGTTGCTATCCGTAAAGTCGGGACAAAGGGTGGGCGACTGGAAATACATTTCAGCGATTCGGACGAATTAACCCGCATTATTGATCTGCTGGAAATCTAATGTCCTTAAAATAATTATGCCGTTCGTGGTGCAATTTTCTTGACAGTTATCCGGCTGTCATGATACTTAGCCTCTGTTTTGCACCCATATCTGGGATACAGTATACAACTTAGCATCCTGCAAGGGGTAGGTCGTGATTGAATTAAACTTGTCTTTCGTAATACAGCTGATCAATTTCGGTATTCTCGTTCTCATTCTCAATCTGTTCCTGTATAAGCCGATTCGCAAGGTGCTGGCGGACCGCCGACTGGTGATTGACTCGGCTCGCGAGAAGACCGTCTCTGTCGATGCGGAAGTGCAGAGCAAGATGGCCCAGTATGAAGCCCGGCTGCATGCGGCCAAGGCGGAGGCGGGTGCCCGTCGCGCTGAAGCGCTCAAGGTCGCCCAAGGGGAGGAAGCAGCTCTATTGGAGAAAGCCCGCAAGCAGGCCTCTGACTCGCTGGCTTCGATTAGGGATAAAGTTGCCAAGGAAGCTGGTGAAGCGCGAGAACTGTTGAAGAAACAGGCCGAGGTTCTGTCCGGTGATATCTGCGAGAAAATTCTCGGGAGGAGCCTGTAGTTATGAGTATGGTATCGGATCGCTCCAAGAAGATTATTGTTACGCTGGCATATATTTCCGCCATCGTATTGTTGGCTTCCGTTGGCTTCGCATCGGAGGGTGGTGAGGGTGCTCACGCTGACAATGGAGCCCAGATGAAGGACTTCGGTTGGCGCGTTCTCAACTTTGCGGTTCTTGTCGGTATTATCGTCTGGGCGCTGAAAAAAGCTAATGTGAGAGGGTCGCTTGCTGCACGTCAGGCCGAGATTGAGAAAAGTCTGAAAGATGCCGAATCTGCCCGTGATGCCGCAGAGGCGAAGTTGAGTGAATACAGCGTCAAGCTTGATCAGGCTTCTAAGGAAATTGACGAGATTCATGCAGCAATCATTCGTGAAGGCGAGCAGGAAAAGGCGCGTATCGTTGCCGAGGCAAATAGCGCTGCTGAGAAAATAATTGCCCAGGCTGCCATGTCTGCAGAGCAGGAGACGGTAAAGGCCCGCAATGAACTTCGCGCTGAAGCGGCTCGCCTTGCTGTTGAGCTTGCAACGGGCAAGTTGACCGGTGCAATCCAGAAGAACGACCATGACCGATTTGTCGGCGAATATCTTGACAAGGTGGTACAGATCCAGTGATCAATAACGCGATTGCGAGACGATACGCCAAGGCCCTTGTTCAGCTTGGCTCGGAAGGCGATTTGATTGAACGCTTCCGCAATGAACTTTCCGTCGTAGATGGACTTTTCCAGGCTAACGGCGAGTTGCGCGCAGTGTTTGCCGATCCTGCCCTGACGCTTGAGCAGAAGAAGTCGATCATGAAAGAGCTGGTGGGGAAAGTTGCCTGCTCAGAGCTGGTGGGAAACTTTCTGTTTCTGCTGGTCGATAAGAATCGCGTAGCATTCCTTGGTGACATCGTTCAGACCTACGAAAAGCTTGCTGATGAGTTTACCGGTGTCATTCGACCGGTTATCAAGGCAGCATTCCCGCTGGACGCTGATCAGGTAAGCTCGATACAGAGTGCGCTGGAGAAGAAAACCGGCAAAAAAGTTATACCGCGGATGGTTGTTGACAAGTCGTTGCTGGGCGGTGTGGTTACCCAGATAGGCGACATCGCCTATGATAATAGTGTCAAGACTCAGCTTAAGCAGATTAAAGATATATTACAGAAGGGGTAGGAGCATCCATGGAAATCAGAGCCGAAGAGATCAGCGAGATCATCAGAAAGCAAATCAAGGAGTATGGCAAGGAAGTTGAAGTGTCGGAAACCGGCACCATCATCTCCATCGGTGACGGTATTGCCCGTATTCACGGCCTGGCTGGCGCCATGGCTGGTGAGCTGCTGGAATTCCCCGGCGGCGTATCCGGAATGGTTCTCAACCTGGAAGAAGATAACGTCGGCGCCGCCATTCTCGGTGAATTCTCCGAGATCAAGGAAGGCGACACCGTCAAGCGTACCGGCCGTATTACCGAGGTTCCGGTAGGCGATGCGCTGATCGGTCGCGTTGTTAATGCAATCGGACAGCCCATCGACGGCAAAGGCGCTATCAACACCAGCAGCTTCAGCAAAGTTGAGATCAAGGCACCCGGGATTGTTGACCGTAAATCGGTTCACCAGCCGATGGCGACCGGTCTCAAGGCTATCGACTCCATGGTTCCGATCGGTCGCGGCCAGCGCGAACTTATCATCGGTGACCGCCAGACCGGTAAGACCGCCGTTGCCATTGACACCATCATCAACCAGAAGGGCGGCGATGTTGTCTGTATCTATGTTGCTATCGGCCAGAAGCGCTCCACGGTTGCCCAGGTTGTTTCAAAGCTGACCGAGCATGGCGCCATGGATTACACCATCGTCGTTGCCGCAACCGCTTCCGAGTCCGCACCGCTTCAGTTCATCGCTCCCTACACCGGCGTTACCATGGGTGAGTTCTTCCGTGACAACGGCAAGCATGCACTGATCATCTATGATGACCTTTCCAAGCAGGCCGTTGCCTATCGTCAGCTTTCCCTGCTGCTCCGTCGCCCGCCAGGACGTGAGGCATATCCGGGTGACGTTTTTTACCTCCACAGCCGCCTCCTGGAGCGTGCCTGCAAGCTTTCCGATGCTCGTGGCGCCGGCTCTCTGACTGCACTGCCTATCATCGAGACCCAGGCGGGTGACGTTTCCGCCTACATCCCGACCAATGTTATTTCCATCACCGACGGCCAGATTTATCTGGAGTCCGACCTGTTCTTCTCCGGCGTTCGTCCGGCGATCAACGTCGGCCTCTCTGTTTCCCGCGTCGGCGGTTCAGCCCAGACCAAATCGATGAAGCAGGTCGCCGGTACACTGCGTCTCGACCTGGCTCAGTACCGCGAAATGGCCGCCTTCGCCCAGTTCGGTTCCGATCTGGACAAGGCTACCCAGATGCAGTTGGAGCGTGGTGTTCGCCTGGTTGAAATTCTCAAACAGCCGCAGTACCGTCCGATCCCCAACGAGAAGCAGGTTCTGGTTATCTTTGCCGCCAACAACGGCTTCCTCGATGAGTACCCGGTTGCGGCGCTCAGAAAATATGAAACCGAACTCTATGCATTCTTCGATAATCGTCAGGCCGAACTGCTTGCCGAACTGCGTGACAAAAAAGCCATCGATGATGATATGAAGGGCAGAATTATAGCCGCTCTGGGTCAGTTGAAGAAAGAATTCACCGCGTAATCAAGGACGGTTTGAGATATGGCAAGCCTAAAAAGCATTAAAAAGCGGATCGTTTCCGTAAAAAATACTCGCCAGATCACTAAAGCCATGAAAATGGTTTCGGCGGCAAAACTCCGTCGTGCCCAGGAAAATGTTGTGGCGGCCCGTCCGTACGCAAAGAAGCTGGGTGAAGTGATGCAGTCCCTGGCAAAAAATCTTGAGGGTGATCTTCATCCGTTGCTTGAAAAACGGGATGCCAAGAAACTTCTTTTGATTGTAATCACCTCGGATCGTGGTCTGTGTGGCGGTTTCAACACCAACCTGTGCAAGGCCGGTGATCGCTATATCAAGGAAAAAACGAGTTCCTACGAGCAGGTCAGTGTCCTGACTATTGGTCGTAAAGGGTACGAATTCCTCAAAAGCCGCTACACGGTCTATAAAAACTTTGCCAATGTGCTGGCAAAACCAAATTACCAGACTGCCGCCATGTTGGCTCAGGAAGTTATCGATGGTTTTGTTGCCGGTGAGTACGATCAGGTCGAGTTGCTCTATAACTCATTCCGTACCGTCATGTCTCAGGATATTACTTTTCAGCAGTTGTTGCCGGTTGAGCCTGAAGTGACGACGGCAGCCGACGAGACTCCGGTTGAGTATATTTATGAGCCTTCGGTTGGCGAACTTCTCGCGGAAATCCTGCCGAAAAATATTGAAGTACAGATATTCAAAGCGATGCTGGAAACGGTGGCAGGCGAGCACGGTGCCCGCATGACTGCCATGGACAGCGCATCGAAGAATGCAAATGAAATGATCGGCAAGCTGACGCTCCAGTACAACCGGGCACGTCAGGCGGCCATTACGACCGAGCTGATGGAGATTATTTCCGGCTCCGAATCAATTAAAGGCTGATACTTACAAACGCATCACTATATGAGGCCGTACGGCCGCAGGAGGACACCGTTCCATGAGTCAGAACACAGGTAAAATTTCGCAGGTCATCGGCGCTGTTATCGACGTCGAATTTGAGCCCGGCAAACTGCCGGAGATCTACCACGCTCTGCGCGTGACAAATCCGGCCATTGATGACCGTGAAAACAATCTTGTATTGGAAGTTGCCCAGCATCTTGGTGAAAACTCGGTACGTACCATCGCCATGGACTCGACTGACGGTCTTAAGCGCGGCCAGGTTGTTATCGATACCGGAAAGCAGATTTGTGCCCCGGTAGGTGCAAAAACTCTCGGCCGTATTATGAATGTTATCGGTGAACCTGTTGATGAAATGGGTCCGATCGGCAATGAAAAGGAATACGCCATCCATCGCGAGGCTCCGTCCTTTGAAAACCAGTCAACCAAGGTCGAAGCTTTCACCACCGGCATCAAGGTTGTTGACCTTCTTGCTCCGTATGCACGTGGTGGCAAGATCGGCCTGTTCGGCGGCGCCGGTGTCGGCAAGACGGTTCTGATTATGGAACTCATCAACAACATCGCCAAGCAGCACGGTGGTTACTCGGTATTTGCCGGCGTTGGCGAGCGTACCCGTGAAGGGAACGACCTCTGGATGGAAATGAAAGAGTCCGGCGTTCTTGACAAGGCAGCTCTCGTGTACGGCCAGATGAACGAGCCTCCAGGTGCACGCGCCCGTGTCGCTCTGACGGCACTCTCCGTTGCCGAGTACTTCCGTGACGAAGAAGGCCAGGACGTTCTCCTCTTTATTGACAACATCTTCCGCTTTACCCAGGCAGGTTCCGAGGTTTCGGCTCTTCTCGGACGTATACCTTCCGCCGTTGGTTACCAGCCCACGCTGGCTACTGAAATGGGTGAGCTTCAGGAGCGTATTACCTCCACGAAAAAGGGTTCAATTACCTCGGTTCAGGCTATCTATGTTCCTGCCGACGACTTGACTGACCCGGCTCCGGCAACAGCCTTTGCCCACCTTGATGCAACCACGGTTCTTTCCCGTCAGATCGCCGAGCTTGGTATCTACCCGGCGGTTGATCCCCTGGATTCCACCTCCCGTATCCTCGATCCCAATGTTTTGGGTGAGGAGCATTATCTGGTTGCCCGTGGCGTACAGACCAGCCTCCAGAAGTACAAGGACCTCCAGGACATCATCGCGATTCTCGGTATGGACGAGCTCTCCGAAGAGGACCAGACCCTTGTTACCCGCGCCCGGAAGATCCAGCGCTTCCTGTCCCAGCCCTTCACCGTTGCCGAGACC
>JBAQPK010000049.1:0-3176 GCA_049305715.1 Desulfuromonadaceae bacterium
AGCAAAACGGGTTAGACCTGATGTCAGAGCAGATGTCGGCGTACGGCTTAACTTGATCTCCACCGGAAGAGCCCGCAGATTTTGCCCCTCGATAATCAGATCTACTTCCAGACCGTTATTTGTCCGCAAATATGAAAGCCGCGGCTGCTCTCCCCGGTTGGCAAAACACTTCACCGTCTCCTGCAGGCAGAAGTTTTCAAACAACGCCCCGGCCATCGGTCCCTCCAGCAGTTGCTCCCGATCCCGCATGCCAGCAAGGTGGCACGCCAATCCGGTGTCAAGAAAATAGACCTTCGGCATTTTGGTTATTCGCTTGCCCAGGTTGTTGAAGTGAGGTGGCAGAATAAAGATTATGCGTCCTGCTTCCAGAACCGACAGCCAGCGTTTAATCGTTGTGACGCTCACGCCAAGATCGGTTGCAAACGAGCTCATGTTAAGCATCTGGCTGCAGCGTATCGCTAAAAGCTGCATGAAACGGTGAAACTCCCGCAGGCTGCCGATGTCATACAGTGAACGGATGTCCCGCTCCAGATATGTCTGGATATAGGACGAATACCAGAGCCGTTTGTCTATTTCCGGAGTTGTGGCAAGTTGGGGGTATGCGCCGGACAGGCAGGAAGCAGCAAATAACTCCAGGCCGCCTGTGACCGCTGCCACCTGACGCATCTCTCCGACAGCAAACGGCAGCAGATCAAGCAGGGCAA
Source organism: Desulfuromonadaceae bacterium (assembly GCA_049305715.1). GTDB lineage: Bacteria > Desulfobacterota > Desulfuromonadia > Geobacterales > Pseudopelobacteraceae > JACRCG01. The sequence continues at coordinate 705 of JBAQPK010000049.1, forward strand.
TCCGTCCGGCAAGGGAATCACCCAGGTTTCTGATCATGCCGAACTGCTGGGAGCCTGTAAAAACAAAGCGGCCGTTACGGCTGCGATCTTCATCCACACGCATCTTGACGTAAGAAAGGATTCCCGGGGCCAGCTGAATTTCATCGATGATGCAGCGTTCACCCAGTGAATCAAGAAAATAGATCGGATCGGAGAGTGCCTGCTGCAGCACTGCCGGATCATCCAACGTTACATAGCGATATTCAGGTAAAGCATGACGCAGCAAGGTTGATTTGCCCGACTGTCGCGGGCCGGTAACGGCCAAACAGGGAAAGGTGGCGAGAATACCGGGGAGCAGTGTTTCTATGGAGCGTTGAATGTACATGAAAGCATGATATAGGCGGGCTCACAGAATGTCAATACAAATTTAACTTTCCATGTCATATATGTATCCAAAGACAGAGTGGGCCCCTCAGGCTTGACAGTGAGATCACACGGTATTACGTCAGATACTGCTTTGCGCCTGGCTCGCTTTTTCGGAACAACCGCGGATTTCTGGACATCCTTGCAGGCATCATATAAAACGGAACTTGTTCGCCCTCAGTACTCAACGCCATCCTTCGCTATCCTCCAAAATCTGAAACTGAAAACCGGAAAATGGCGGCATAGATTTAAAAATTGTTACTATTTTTTGAGCTGGGCAACACCATCTATCAAAATTTTTACAATTACTTCTGTATCTTGTGTCGATCGCCCAAGCCCTAGCCGGATTGTCTGAAATGTTTCATCATCTGAAAGCCCAATAGCCTTCAGCACGTGTGATGGTTCAACCTTGATGGTCGAACAGGCGGAACCAGCAGAGAAGGAGAGTTTGTTTTTCAGGCTGTGGATCAAGGCCTTTGCCTCGACGCCGGGAATGGTAAGACTGAGGTTATGGGCAAGCCGATTTTGCGGGTGACCGTTGAGTTTTATGTCTGGAAAAGTTTGCTGGAGTTGCTGGCAAATCAAGTTCGCCGCCTCTCTCAATCGACTGTTTTCAGTACTCATCTCTTTGTTTGCCAAGGCCAGCGCTTCCGCCATGCCGACGATGCCCGGCACATTCAGGGTACCAGAACGCATTCCCTTTTCATGGCCACCTCCAAAAGAGATTGGACTTAACTTGATAAGCGGTGAATAGGAACGAACAAAGAGCCCCCCTACCCCTTTCGGCCCGTAAAATTTATGGGCACTGAAGGAGAGCATATCGATGTTCATGTCATAGACGTTGATCTTTTCATGACCGACTGCCTGGGCCGCATCGGTATGGAAGATGATCCCTTTCGATTTGGCAAGTGCGCCAATTTCCTTTATCGGTTGGATGGTGCCGATTTCGTTGTTGGCAAACATTACCGAGATCAGGATGGTTTCTTTCTTAATCGACTTTTCCAGGGTATCAAGATCAACGACACCGTTGCTGTTCACGGGAAGCAGCGTTATCTCCGCTCCCTCACTTTGCAAATAGTTCAGTGTATCCAGCACGGCGGGATGTTCGATTGCCGAAGAGATGATGTGGTTACCCTTGTCTCGAAAGCGCCGAAAGGCGCCGATCAAGGCAAGATTGTTCGATTCCGTTGCACCGCTGGTAAAGACGATCTCGCTCTCTTTACGACAGCCAAGCCCCTTCGCAATACTCTCCCTGGCGCTGTTGACCGCATCCTTCGCCCGTACGCCATGCAGATGATCGATGCTAGCAGCATTACCGTAGACATCGCAGAAGTACGGCAGCATCTTTTCCAGCACCCGTCTGTCTACCGGAGTAGTAGCGTTATGATCGAGGTAAATCGGCTCTTGCATGTTGGTTATTTCTTCCGCTTTACGGGTTGTTTCAGCAGTAATTTCTCCTCAGATTTTACCCGCCGTTCCAGCTTTTTGATATCCTCAGCAGGTGGCAGTTCTTCCGGTTTGATACCGCGATCCGTCAATACCCTTCGCACATCAAGATTGTTCTTAACATGCTCTTCGGAAATTTTTCCCTCGTGGCGCAGGTCATCGCGCTTGATGTTGAAGTTTGTTATTTCGTTGGCGAAATCCTTAGCCTTAATGGTGATTGTCGGCAGTAAATCTGCCAATGCCCGACCATCAGGCATGCCGAGCCGATCTTTCATCTGCTGGGTTGTCTGTCCACCGAACAGCGCGGCATCCCCCTTGCTGCGGATACGGGCGAAACCGATGTTGTCGCCGATTCTCTCGAAAATCAGACCGGAAAGTTCCTTTTCGGAATGGGTAAGTTTCTGGCGGGCGGTCAGTCGTTCCTGCTCTTCAAGACGTTTTTCAATCAGTTCAAGTCTTCGAGTCTGAACGGCAAAGTACGTCTGGGCAAAGGCAATCTCCACCTTGCGCGGATCACCGTTCTGAGCAATGAGATAGCAGGCGTAGCGGGTAAGGGCAATGTCTTCAACTTCTCGTTCAGCTCCCTTACCAAGTTGGATCATTTTCCTGACGTCAGGAAAATGA
>JBAQPK010000050.1:0-2467 GCA_049305715.1 Desulfuromonadaceae bacterium
GAGACTGCTTGACCCTCCTCAACGCGCGGCTGTCATCGGATACGTCCGCCAGATCATCCCGCCAGATGCATTTGATTATTTCATGGGCCATCGTTGAAATACGGTCTTCTGATAACGACATATTAAATCTCCTTCCGATTCCAAATTAAGGATGAAATCAAGGCGGCGAGGATTGAGGCAACGAAGGCATGCAACACGCACGTTGAGGAGCCGAAGACGAGCCAACTAAGATAGCGCCTTTATTTGGAATTGGAATCACAGGACTATGTTTCGTTCCTTGGCCAGCTTATCCTTGACCATCTTCAGCATGCGGCGGCGGTCGATCCCGGCGGCGCCGCTTCCCATCGCATCAAGGGTTTCATCGAGCAGCTTCTCCGCATCACGCTCAAGCTTCTGTTCTGCAGCGAAGTTCTGCGCGATGGCGCCGGCAATCCCCGCCACAACGACCCCGCGCGCTCCTCGCGGCGTTATCAGACTCTCAGCCGCCAGATCATTGTAAACCTTTTCTGCCAGCCCGCGAATCTGTTCCTCTTTTAGTCGCATGTCGCCTCAAATGAAAGAGGTCTGCAATCCGGCAGACCTCATCGTTGGGATGATTTTACTTTTTTCCGGCGGAGATCCATGAGAAAGTGGACTTATTGTACTCAATACGCGTAAAATTGCCAACCATAAAGTTCAGAGAAGCAAGCCGGAGAACCTATCATGCAACGTAAAGCGGTAGTACTGTACAGCAGCGGACTCGATTCCACCACCTGCATGGCGATAGCGCGAGCAGAGGGCTTCGTCCCCTACGCCATCAGCTTTTCCTATGGCCAGCGACACAGCTTCGAGCTGTCGGTCGCACGCCAGAATGCCAAACGGATCGGGGCAGCGGAACATCTGGTGGTTGATTTCGATCTCCGCTTGATGGGTGGGAGCGCCCTGACAGCCGACATAGAGGTACCAAAGGACGGCGTCGGGAGCGAGATTCCGGTCACCTACGTGCCGGCACGCAACACCATTTTCCTCTCCTTTGCCCTGGGGTGGGCCGAGGTACTGGGTGCCTCCGACATCTATATCGGCGTCAACGCCCTTGATTACTCCGGCTACCCCGACTGCCGGCCGGAATACATCCAGGCGTATGAAAAGATGGCCAATCTTGCGACCAGAGCCGGAGTCGAGGGGACATCGGCTTTCAAAATCCACGCTCCGTTGATCAACATGAGCAAGGCGGACATCATCCGGCGAGGGGTGGAGCTGGGAGTTGACTACGCCTTGACGCATTCCTGCTACGATCCGACGCCGGAAGGGGTCTCCTGCGGAGAGTGCGACTCCTGCCGCTTGCGCTTGAAGGGTTTTGCCGAGGCCGGCCTGGCCGATCCTTTGAGATATGTAAAACTGCCTGGAATCGACATTTCGTAACGTAAAAAAGGCGCGCCTTCAAGAGGGCGCGCCTTTTTTACAGGGAATCATCAGAACGGAGTTGCTACCCCTGTGCCGCCTGCACCGCCGTGATGGCGACCACGTTGACGATGTCGTCCACCGAACAGCCGCGCGACAGGTCATTGACCGGCTTGGCCAGTCCCTGAATAATCGGGCCGACCGCTTCGGCACCGGCGACGCGCTCCACCAGCTTGTAGGCTATGTTGCCGGCGTCCAGATCCGGGAAGATCAGGACATTGGCCTTGCCGGCCACGGCGCTGCCGGGTGCCTTTTTGCTCCCGACGTTGGGGAGCAGGGCCGCATCGGCCTGCAGCTCTCCGTCGATCTGCATGTCCGGCTTGATCTGCCTGGCTATTTCCAGAGCCTTCAGCACCTTATCGCAATCGGCGTGACTGGCGCTCCCCTTGGTGGAGAAAGAGAGCATGGCAACTCGGGCATCCACATCCAGGAACGCCTTGCAGTTCCCTGCGGTGGCAACCGCGATCTCCGCCAGAGCTTGGGCGTCCGGGTTGGGGTTGACGGCGCAGTCGGCAAAGAGAATGATGCCGTTTTCTCCGAAGCCGGGGTTTTTGGTGACCATCAGGAAAAACGATGAAACCGTTTTTATGCCGGCAGCCGGGCCAACGGTCTGGAAAGCGGCCTTGAGCACATTGCCGGTTGTACCGGTGGCTCCGGCAACCTCACCGCCGGCGTCACCGCGACGAACCATCATTCCGGCATAGTACAGGTTGTCGTCCGCTGTCAGGAGCTTCCTGGCTTCATCGGAGGTCAATCCCTTACTCTTGCGCAGTTCGACCAGATCGGCAACGTATGATTCGAGTTTTGGCGAAGCCGCAGGATTCAACAGCTCTACTCCCGTCAGGTTTATCCCTTTGGCGGCGGCTTCTGCCTGTATTTTGACCGTGTCACCAAGAATGATGATTTCAGCCAGACCTTCCTTGACGATTTTTTCCGCAGCATACAACATCCGCTCGTCGTAACTTTCCGGCAATACCACCGTCTGCAGGTTCTTCCTGGCCTTCTCTTTGATCTGATCGACAAGATG
>JBAQPK010000051.1:0-10802 GCA_049305715.1 Desulfuromonadaceae bacterium
TTGACTTTTTCCAGCTATATTCGAAACGGGTCAGTTTCCGTTTGGCATGCTTTCACCTGACAATCAGTATAACCGGCCTTGACAAGTGCCGTGCCAAGCCGCTCCGTTATTTCATCAACCATGATTATTTCCGTGGGGAAATGGCCGGCATCGATCAGGGCCAGACCGAGCCCTTCGGCATCTCGTGCCTCGTGGTATTTTACGTCACCGGTCACCAGCAGGTCAGCGCCGGATCGGGCCGCCTCATGCAGCAAAGATGCACCGCTGCCGCTGCAGAGGGCCACCTTTGAAATTCTGGCATCGGGATCGCCCACATAGCGCAACGCCGGCGCTGACAAAATTTTACCAAGCCGACCGGCATACTCCGCCAGCGTTGTCAGTTCCGGCAAACGCCCGATCCGCCCCAGGCCCAGCTTTTCCCCCTCATTCTGAAGAGGGTAGATATCAAAGGCCGGTTCCTCGTAAGGATGTGCCGCCAGCAGCGCCTTCACGGTTTGCGGCAGCCGTGCACGCGCTACCAGCAGCTCAAGCCGCTCTTCAGGGACCCGTGCCAACACCCCTACGGTCCCGATAAACGGCTCCGCCCCCTCGGTCGGGGTATACGTCCCCACACCGCCTGCGGCGAAGGAACAGTCGCGGTACGCTCCCTGTTTCGCGGTAAAGGGGAACAGGGCTGACCGCACCCGTTCAAGGTGGTCAATCGGGACGAAGACAACCAGCTTGATCAGCTCACGGGTTGCGGTAACCTTGAGCGGAACACAGCTTGAAAGCCCTATTTTACTCGCCAGCAGATCATTCAGTCCGCCGGCGGCAATATCATAGTTGGTGTGCAGGGAGAGTATCGATAACCCTCCCCGTATTGCCTTTTGTATGGCAGCGCCGTGCGGGGTTGCGGAAGAGATGGAGCTGAGTGGCTTGAATATAAGAGGGTGGTGGGTGACAAGCAGTTGGCAGGAAGCGTCGATGGCGGAATCAATGACGCCGGGTGTCGGATCAAGGGCGACCATAACCTTGGTCACTTCAGCCGCGGGATCGCCGATCTGAAGTCCGGGATTGTCCCACGCTTCCGCCAGCGACACCGGAGCTATTTTATTAATGATTCCAACTATATCCGCCGTTTTTGGAATTTTCATCGGCTACAATTAAAAAGAGTGCAACCTTTCGGTGTGCACTCTCGTGGTGAGGTATGGTAACGGGACGTTCCCAAATATCTGGCCGGCATCCGGCGTTTATCCCTCGATGTATGATATGGTGGGCCCACCAGGACTCGAACCTGGGACCAACCGGTTATGAGCCGGTGGCTCTAGCCAACTGAGCTATAGGCCCGTAGGGGAGTTGTATAATAGAGGAGACAAACACCCCTGTCAAGTAATTTCAGAGCAGTTTTCAGCAGTTATGCCCGCGACAGAAAACGGCCGTCCCGCGTATCGACTTTCACTTTCTCGCCGGCTTCAAGATACGGGGGGACGCGAATTTTGAGGCCGGTTTCCAAAATTGCTTCCTTGGTTTCGGCTGTCGCGGTAGCATTTTTCATGACCGGCGGCGTCTCTGACACCGTCAGTTCAACCGTCATCGGCAAGTCAACATTGACCATGCGCCCTTCAAACAGCCCCAGCACCACTTCCGTGCCATCGAGCAGATAGAGTGAGAGCGGCTCAAACTCATCAGCCGGCATCTCGAACTGTTCATAGTTTTCAAGATCCATAAAAACGCCGTTGCCGCCATCGGCGTACAGAAACTGGCCCTTGTGACGCTCGAAATCGGCCTCATCCACCTTGTCGCCGGAACGGAACGTTTTCTCCAATACCTGGCCGGTGATCAGGTTGCGGTATTTGGTTTTTACCATTGTATTGGCGCCGCGCGCGGTGGGCGAGCTGACGTTGATATCGGTGATCAGGCAGGGTGCTCCATCCAGTTGGATGACGAGCCCTTTTTTGAAGTCGGATGTAGAAAACATAACAGCTGATTCTCCTTCGTAGTGGTTATTTCTTTCGGTACTCCGCCGTCGGCCAGAACGGTATGCCGCCACGGGGAGTGAATTCGCCCCGCACCGCCAGCCAGACCGGGTCGAGCAGCCTCACCAGGTCGTTGCAGATCCGGTTGACGCAGGACTCATGGAACTCGCCATGCATCCGGAACGAGCCGAGATAAAGCTTCAGGCTTTTGCTTTCGACGCAGAGCCCGCCAGGTTGGTAGTCAATCACGATCCTGGCAAAATCCGGCTGGCCGGTCAGCGGGCAGAGGCTGGTGAATTCGGGGCATTCGATATGGATGGTGCCGACTGCACCGGCCGGATTTAGCTCTGAACTGGCAAATGGGTTCGGAAACGCTTCCAGGAGAGCGGCGTCAGGCTTGTCGTAGCGATAGGCAGTGGCGCCGGAGCCGAGGGATTTTAACTGTTCATGTAGTTCCATTTACTCACGTCCTGATTTACAGTAAGGTTGGCAAATATGGCAGCATAGCAATGAAGAAAGCTGCAGGCAATCATTTTCACGCGGCCACCGGCAGCACACTTCCCGCCTCGGGCATCAGATAGCAACGCCACTCTTCAGGCAGTATCCCCGCTGCAAGAGCCATGGCTTCATCCAGCGTCCTCGACGGAATCATCCCCATCTCTTCCACCTGCCTCGCCGGAAACTGCGATACCAGAATGATCCGGAAGCGGAGTGCCTTCTGCAGCAGCGAGTAGGCGGTCTGGCCGTTGATTTCATACTGTTCTCGCAGCGCCGCTTCAAACTCTTCCAGCCGCTTAAAGCGAAACCAGTTGAAGAACGTCCCGTTGCCGAAGCCGTCACGGCACTCCGCCAGGAGGATCATCACCCCCCCGTCATGAAGAGCCTGTGCCGCGTATTCCATCGACTTATGGGCCTGAATAAGGTTGATGTCCTTGGGGAAACCGCCACAGGAGGCGATTACCAGGTCACATTTTTCCTTCAGGGGATAGGCAAATCTCTCCCGATAAAACCGGCATCCGGCTTCATGCGCCTCTCGCCAATCGCCGGCGAAGGCGGCAATGATGCGCTTATCGGCGGTCAGCACCGTATTCAGGATAAAAGCCGGCTTTGCCAGTGCGCACCCTTCGACCATCGCACGATGGACCGGGTTCCCCTCCAGATTTCCGGTGACCGCCAGCGGATTCTTGCCGCTTCCCTCTCCCGGATTCAGCACGGCAAAGTGGCTGGCCATGCAGGCCTTCCGGCTGGCAATGCCCGGCAGGACACTCTTACGTCCGCCGCCGAAGCCGGCGAAGTAATGAAAACCGATCGTACCGGTCAGTATCAGATGATCGGCATCTACCGCCCTGCGGTTGATGCTGACCCTGATACCGTTTGAGGTCGTACCGATAAAGGAGAGCTCATCATGATCATCGCATTCGTGATCTGAAACACGTATCCGTCCATAGAGTGCCCCAAGAATCCTCTGATGTTCATGATCGCTCTGCTTGCGATGGATGCCGAGGGCGATCAGGATTTCGATGTCGCCATCGGCAATCCCCTGGCGATTAAGCCGCTTTACCAGCAGTGGAAGGTATATTTCACTGCCGGTGTATCGGGTGATGTCCGAAGTGACGATTACCACCTTTTCGCCCGCTTTGAAGGAGGAGATAACGTGGTTGCAGGCGTCCAGAGAGGCTTCGATTATATCTGCGGGGGATTCATCGACGACAAAAAGCGAAGGGGCGATCACTCCCGCCAGGCGTTCCGGCGGGAGGTCGAGAGCACATGTGATTGAGCCGTATTTCAGTTCCATATGGAACTATATCCAGGCGTCTCCGCCATCATACTCATAATCGGCACCCCTGGTTTTGGGACCGACCCTGAATTTTGCCTCGCGGGCAGCCCGTTTCACTCGATCGGCGGCTGTTTCTCCCAGAGCGGAAAGCTTTCCACGTGTTTCACTTCCCGGCGCCGGAGCCAGCAGCAGGGCGGCAGCAGCGCCGATTACGGCACCGGAAACAAAAGCGATCACAGCGGCAGCGGCACTATCATTGTTGGTTGACATGGCAGACTCCTTTATGGGGCATCTCGATAAAAACGCAAAGTGGCATTATTTCTAGCACAACAGCCGGCCCCAATAAAAGTAAAATTTACAGCACACGCGCCAGATGCCGCCGGATCATATCCTCAAAATCGTCATCGCGGCTGCCGCTGTAGACCAGAGACGAGCCGATTTCGGCCGCCAGAATCGCACAGAGATATTTTTGCGGCAGGTTCCTGATCCGCTGCCGGTACGCAGCTGATTCCCGCAGCATGCGTGGCAGGTGTTTCAAAACCGCCTGACGGAAGGGGGGCTGGAGACAGAGCCCCGGGCGGGTCGAAAAAAACTCGAACAGGCGGGTGTAGAGACTGTTGATGTTCTGGCTGACGTTTTCGGAGATTTCACTATAGAGCAGGGCGCCCCCCGACTCCGCTCTTCGCCGCAGGATCAATCGCGCCTCATCCGCGGCCCGTTTCTCCAGGATAGTCAGCACATCGCCGACATAGCGCTCCTTCTGTTCCAGAAATTCGCGTTCTGTCAGCAGCAGGTTGGCAATAATCTCGTATGATGACGAAATAACGCCGCACTTGTTGGCCGAGGCGTCACGCATCAACGCCACGCCGCTCTGTTGCAGCTGAATCCGTGCCTCCGGGGTGATGTAGGAGTTGGCGCCTTCTATGATCACCCCTGATGACGGCACACCATTTTCATCCAGAAACGACCGCCAGTTCTGAATGTCAATCGTCTCGGGCCGACCACCGGCCGGAATAAACAGATCCGCTTTGACCGTAAACACCAGGCTGTTGTAGAGGCGATTGAAATCATCGATATCCAGCCACTCCTCAACAAGTCCCGCGGCGGTGCGGATAACCTTGCAATGGGACTCCTTCAGACCCTCCACGCGCCGGCCGGTCCGGTACACTATAAAACCGCCTGCTCCCAGAAATTCTGAACAAAAGGCATCCAGATCGTATTTCAGCATGATACGACGTAATTCGTCGTGACTGATGCCGTTTGGATCATACAGCGCGGCCGTGCCGTCAAGAATCAGGCGGACCTGCACGCCGGGACAGCGATCCAGCATGATGCGCAGGGAATTGCCGGCGACATCGCCGTTCGGACCGCCGGTCATCTTCAGCGAAAACCGGTCGCGGCGAATGTCGATCCCAGCCGCTTCTGCCATGGTTATTTCCGCGAACGTCACCACACCGGTGGAGGTAACCCCGTACTCCTTGTGGTTGATGCCGAATCGCTTGCTGGACATGATGCCGACGCCGAGGATATAGCCGCGTTTTTTTGACAGGGCGGCGATCGCCTCGATCATGCCGTCGTGCATGTTCTCGTCAGGGCCGATCTCGATCGGTTCGTCGTCACCGTAGTAGTCGACAACCCGCCGGTCTTTGGCTGCCCCGTTTTCGGTGATGAAAATATCCAGAAAAGCGTTGGCGATGCCGTATTGAAGTTTATAGAGCCGGAAGCTTTCAGCTTCACTCCCGACCTGTTCAAGATCGGAGGCATCGAGAACGACCGCCAGTTTGGAGCCCCCCTCATAGATATCCTTGTTTTTCAACTGCTGGGTATTGGCCAAAACATACACTTCGCGGAAGATTGTATTGGCCGATGTGATGTAGTCATCGGCACTCCGGGCGATAACGGTGCGCCAGCCGCCGCGGGCGATGTCGGAGAAACCGACATGATAGCCGGCGCCGAAACGGCTGAAGAAAAAGGTAACGCGGAAAGGAAGTGTTTCCGGGAGGTCCGCGGTGAATTCCCGGCCGAGCAGCCGCAGATACACCGGGTCCAGCCGGAAGGCGAGCGCCTGTTTTTCATCCACAAAAAAATTGGTCTTGAGGGTGTGCGTTACCAACAACAGGCAACAGCGGTAGACTGCCCGCCGGATATCGTCCAGCCAGCGATGGCCGGTGTTGTATCCTTCCACCGCATCCTGAACTTCAGCCAGAGCGACAGAGTAAAGTTTTTCCCGCTGGTCCAGATCAGGATCGAAGCGCACCCTGAACAGACCGATCAGGAGTTGTGCCATTTCAGGGTGGTCGTAAAATGCACTCTGGACATCATCGAGACCGAAACGCTCCGGCTGGCCGTGGGCCAGACTGGTGTGGCAAAAGGCGATGAACGCATTGACCAATGCGGCATCTTCACCGGAGAGAAGCCCTTGAACGACATAGTCTCGATAGGCAGGTGAAGACGTGGCCAGGATCTGCGTCGTACAGAGTTCCCGCTTCAGACGCGCGGCCAACGGGCTTTCGGGTGAGATATCCTCCCCCTGACGGTTGCTGACAAAAAATGAACCAAGGAAGTAGGGATGGACGCCATTTGAGATTGTCTGGCAGTAGGCCCTGCGAATACCGACACCCAGACGGTTAAAGACCTCAAGCAGTTGCAGCAGGAACTCCTCCTGCGGAGGGTTGCCGACGGCGAACAGCACCCGGGTTTCGCTACGCCCGTCACGCTCAACCTGAGCTATATTCAGAAACAATCCCCCCGAAGCGTTAGAGCTGTCGTACAGCCAGGCCAGATAGGCAATCCGCGCGGGTGGGGACATCCTGATGTAATTCTCGTTGTTCAGCCAGAAGATTTTGAGCAGCCGGTCGAGTTTTTTCAGGTCAAAGCCGGGGAATGAAGAGCGCAGTTCCGCCCGCACCTTTCGAGTCAGCGCCGCCGGGATATCAACCTTCCGCGCGAGATCAATTTCATAATTATGGCGGCGATCGAACTCAAAACGCTGAATTTCAAGTTCATTATTGAGGCCCGGCATATCGGCATTGGAGTGGGAAAACATGGCATAGGAAATTTCACGTTCCCCTACCCGGCGCAGCGCCGCATAGAGCGAGCCGGGGAGATTGACACAGGCGATCACCAGCCGCTTTTCCTGATCGGTCAGGATCAGATGCCGGTTATGCCGCAAGCGCCCCATCTCCCTGGCCAGCAGCGTCAGGGCCTCCTCTTCGTCTGCCATGACCTGGAAAAAATAGGGGCTCATATGCTGCTGGAGCCAGGCGGCGTTTTCCTCTGCGGCGATTCTGGACGCGTGAGCGTCGCGACGGACGAGCGTAGGCAGATTCATGACATTCTCCCGGACGATACGTAGTGCCCCCAGTATAGCGCGGTATTTGCATTCGGCAAAGTTTTACTGCCTATAAAATCGGCCAAAGCTTTTCTTGACCGTATACAGTTGAATTGCTATAGTCGCGCCGCTTATTTCATTCCACCCGTAAACAGGAACGGCGCAGTGTCCGAAAGTATTTGCACGGTCCATACGAACACAAACGGCATAACGGGACAAGTGTCCGCCACAGTTTAAAGGGGAATAATTATGCCGCTGGAGCATGGCTGCATTCAGGTTTATACCGGCAACGGCAAGGGAAAAACAACGGCGGCCCTCGGGCTTGCGTTGCGGGCGGTCGGGCGCGGACTCAAGGTCTGCGTATTCCAGTTCATCAAGGGAGGTGGCCGCTACGGCGAACACCTTGCCGCCGAAAAACTGGCGCCGCTGCTGACAATAATCCAGACCGGCAGGCCGGGATGGGTCAACACCAAAGACATCGGCGAAGACCGGCGCGTCGCGCAGGAAGCGCTTGTCCGTGCTGAAGAGCTGTTGACCTCCGCTGAATTCGACCTCTTTATCTGCGACGAAATAAACGGCGCCGTCGGCTTCGGCCTGATCGATGTTGAACAGGTACTGGAGCTGATCAGCCACAAGCCCGAAAAAACGGAACTGGTACTGACCGGGCGCAACGTTCACCAGCGGGTAATCGATGCGGCCGACCTCGTAACCGAGATGCGTGAAATCAAACATTACTATAAGGCGGGAGTTCCTGCCAGAACCGGCATAGAGATGTAGAATTTGTTGGAGTAAAGATCAGTTTAATCATTGACATACGGGAGGTAATTTATCATGGCTGAAAGAACATTACGCGTGCTTGTTGGAAAACCGGGGCTGGATGGCCACGATCGAGGTGCCAAAATAATCGCCCGCGCCTTTCGGGATGCCGGCTTCGAGGTCATCTACACAGGCCTTCACCAGACTCCCGAGCAGATCGTCTCGGCCGCTATACAGGAGGACGTTGACTGCGTCGGATTGTCGATTTTGTCCGGCGCCCACAACACCCTGCTCCCGAAGGTTACGCAGCTCTTCAAGGAGAAAGGGGCCGGCGACATCAAGGTATTCGGTGGCGGCGTCATACCGGAAGACGATATTCCCGGGCTGAAGGCAGCCGGTATCTGCGAGGTATTCACCCCCGGCACTTCGACGGAAGATATCGTTTCCTGGGTGAAGAACAACGTCCACCCCCGGGCCTGAGGCCCTACAAGAAACTCTGCATAGAGGTCGCGAACCGGGTCGGGTATATCCTGCTCGATGCCGGTTCGCGCTTCAACAAGCTCTCCATTACCACCATCCGTGAACTGAAACGCGCCTTCTCCCCAAACCGGCTTTCAGAACCCTCATTCATATCCCTGATTTAAAAAAACGTACTAAATTTTCAAACAATACAGTTTGATCGTGATAGAGCGATTATTCGTTTAATTAAAAAAAACATCCGCCCTGTTGACAACAGCCAACAATTCAGTAATATGCATGCCTTGATTTTTGTTACCCGCAGCGGAGGTTTATGATGAAACAACAAGTCGACAGGTGGATAACCCGCCTGCTGGCGGCATCCTTGATGGGGGCTGCGCTGCTCTGTGCGCCCCGGACCGGAGTGGCCGGACAGATGCAGGCGGGCATGACCGCCACATCCGACGACGACCTGCTCATGTTCTGGGAGGAGAAGGAGCTGTACGTCCAGACCGCCACCCGCAGCGAAAAGCCGATCAACCAGGTGGCCGAGAACATGACAGTCATCACCGCCAAGGAGATCGAGGTGATGAACGCCAACAGCGTGGCCGAAGTGCTCGCCCGGGTACCGGGGCTCTTTGTGGACTTTACAACGAATGAATATGTCTCGGGAACCCAACTCCATATCCAGGGGTCGGAGTCCCGTCATGTGACCGTGCTGCTGGACGGCATGCCGGTCAACTTCATCTCCGCCGGCCAAGCCGAAACCAGCTTCATCCCGCTCAGAATCGTCGAGCGGATCGAAATAATCAAGGGGGCAGCCTCTTCGGTCTGGGGTTCGGCCCTGGGGGGGGTGGTCAACATCATCACCCGCGACACCGGCGATAACGCGATGCCGAACGGAATACTGAGCGCTACCCTGGGCGAGGCTTATTCCCGCGACCTGGCGGCCGACCTGCGTGGCAAGAACGGACCGCTCGGCTACTACCTCTACGCCGGGCAGCAGGCCTCGGATGGATTGCTCAACCGACGTGACTTCCGCCGCACAAGCGTTTTCGGCAAGTTTCTCATCATCCCCAACCGCGATCTGGACATCTCCCTTGCCGGCGGTTTCAGCAACCCGCACATTAATGAAGGCGATATTCCGCTCGCTGGCGTCAACATTAAGACGATGGAACGCAACACGTTTCTGAACGGCAGTTTCGAATTCCGGGCCACCCCCGAACTGACCGTGCGCGGCGGGCTGCATATGTTCCAGTCCTATACAGACCAGCCTATTCATTTCCTACCAACATTTCCGCCCTCTCCCGGCCAACTGCGTATCCGGAACATCTACGACGAACGGACCATCGGCGGCAACCTCCGGGCCACCTGGAGCAACGGCATCCAGACCCTCACCCTGGGAGGGGAAGCGAGTCACGGCACCCTGGACCAGACCATCAACGCCGGGCCGCTCTTCCAAACACTTCCCCCCGATGGTCCAGGATTGCCGGCCACCGTTACGATCGATTCCAAGGTCGATAAATGGGGGCTATTTGCCAACGATACGGTCGAGTTCGGACCGCTGGCGATCACCCCTGGCATCCGCCTTGACCACGACAGCTTCACCGGCTATTTTGTCAGCCCCAGTCTTGGCCTTACCTGGGAACTGGGGGAACATACCGTGGTCCGTGCCTCGGCGGCCCGCGGCTTTACCTCACCTCCATTATCTTCCCTGGCGGGCGGCGGGCCATATTTCAATGACAACAGCAACCTCAAGGCCGAGTATGGGTGGTCGTACCAGGTCGGGCTTGAGTCCGGCCTGTCCGACCTGGTCAACCTGAAGGGAACCCTCTTCCGCCACGAGACCACCAATGCTATCATCATAATAAATACGAATCCCTTAACGTCGGTAAACCGGGGCGATAATACCCACCAAGGGTACGAGCTGGAGGCGGATACCGTTCCCTTCCATAACCTGTCGCTCAAGCTGGGTCACGCCTATATGCACTCCAAAGCCGACGTCGCCTCCAGCGGCCATGCCAACAATTATTTTGACAACTATTCCTGGCTGGTAGGAATCAAGTATGACGACCGGCGCTCGTTCACTGCCCTGCTCTCCGGCAGCTATGTCTACTGGGACCTGGACCCCACCCAGATACCGAATTCCGATAGCTACAAAACTTTTATCTGGGATCTGACCGCTACGAAAAAGTTTCCGACCAGCGACAATACCTCCCTGGAAACATTCCTGACCATCCACAACCTGTTCAGCGGGGAGCATACGACAGCCTCCGTCTATCCCAACCCGTTGCGCTGGATTGAGGGAGGGGTCAGGTTCAAGTTTTGATAAGCAAGCTGTTATATAACAAGAGCTCCGGGCATTCCCCCGGAGCTCTTGTTATGTGAGTCCCTACCCGCCATTTGAATTTGTAAATTTATTCTTCCCGTTTCGTCCTCTGATAATCCAGATCCTGCCTGACCACGCTTTCAAGCACCGCATCGTAATACTCCCGGCGACAGTCCACGGCGTTGATCTCACCGTTGC
>JBAQPK010000052.1:0-3185 GCA_049305715.1 Desulfuromonadaceae bacterium
CACTGGATGTCGCCATGGCGGAGTTATCAGAAAACGCCGGTACGCAGTTCGATCCTGCCATTGTCGAAATATTTATCTCAATTCTTGAAGAAGGCTTTTTTTTCGCGTCCCGGTTTGACACATCTCCGCATGCAACTCTATCAGCTTCTCGTGCCTGAAACTACTCCACTCCCGTCTTTGAGCCTTCCATGACTGAACTGCTCTCATTACACAACCTGCAGGTATCCTTTCCAACAAAAGAAAACACCTTTCTTGCCGTCCGGGGGATTTCTCTTTCTCTTGCGGCAGGTTCCGTACTGGCACTTGTCGGTGAATCCGGATCAGGAAAGAGCATGACAGCGCTCTCAATCATGCGGCTTGTCCCCCCACCCGGATTTATCAGTTCCGGTGAAATTTTTTTTGAAGGACAGGATCTGGTATCGCTCCCGGAAGAAGCCCTGCGGAAAATTCGTGGACAACGGATTTCAATGGTCTTTCAGGAGCCGATGACTTCCCTAAATCCGGTACTGCGCATTGCCGACCAGCTCTGCGAGCCGCTGACCCTGCATTTGGGTCTGTCCCGGCGTGATGCCCAGGAGCGGGGAATCGAACTCCTGGAAAACGTCGGTATTCCGTCTGCCGGAAACCGGATGCGTGACTATCCGCACCAGCTGAGCGGCGGCATGAGACAGCGGGTCATGATTGCCATGGCCCTGTCGTGTCATCCGGCATTGCTGATTGCCGATGAGCCCACGACGGCGCTGGATGTCACCATTCAGGCTCAGATACTGGAACTTCTCGATACCCGGAGAAAATCTAGCGGACTTTCGATCCTGCTTATAACCCATGATCTGGGAATAGTTGCCGAACGTGCCGACCATACTGCGGTCATGTACGCCGGTCAGGTGGTTGAGTCCGCTCCTACGGGCACTCTGCTGGCTGCCCCCCGGCATCCGTATACACAGGCGCTTCTGAATTCTCTCCCCCAATATGCCGAACCGGGCATGCCGCTGCCCACTCTTGCCGGTCAGCGCCCCCCCCGGACGGCGTTTGGCGGTGGATGCTGTTTCGCAGATCGCTGTCCGCTCGCAGAGGATACATGTCATGCCGAAGCTCAGCAGCTTATTGAGGTCACGCCATCACATTTTGTCCGTTGCTGGAAATGTTCATGAACGAGACCCCTCTTCTCAGCGCAGTCGGCCTGCACAAAACGTTCACGGTTTCCGCGCAGAATCGATCAGCACGTATTCTGACCGCCCTTGATGGAGTATCCCTGTCTCTGTCAGCCGGTGAAACGCTCGGTATTGCCGGTGAGTCCGGTTGCGGCAAGTCAACCCTGGCAAAAATCATGGCCGGTCTTCTGACGCCGGACGGTGGAAGCGTGCTGTATAAGGGCACACCTCTAAAGCAGCTCGGACAGAATGATCAGACCTCTTTCCGTCGTAAAACCCAGATGATCTTTCAGGATCCTTTTTCTTCCCTGAACCCTCGCATGCGCGTTGGCGACAGCATATCAGAGCCGTTCATAATCGCCGGCATGCCTGTGCCGCTGCAACATGCAGAGCTCTCCCGCATCATGGAGGCGGTCGGTTTGCAAAACGATGCCGTCAATCGTTTTCCCGATGAGTTTTCGGGAGGGCAACGCCAACGTATCGGCATTGCCCGAGCCCTGGCTGCTTCTCCGGAAATTTTGATTGCCGATGAACCGGTGTCCTCTCTCGATATTTCAATCCAGGCCCAGATCATCAATATCCTGCTGCAGATGAAGACAGACTTCTCGTTGTCCATGATGATCGTCTCGCACAACATGCTGGTGCTACGTCATATCTGCGACCGGATTATTATCATGTATCTTGGAATAGTTGTAGAGTGCGGGACGGCTTCCGGACTGTTTCACAGGTGCCGGCATCCATATACAGAGGCACTAATCGCTGCAATTCCCGGCATTCATGCTTCAGCCTCCTCCAAGGCTGAACTGTTGCGGGATGACCTCCCTTCCGCTTTGTCAATCCCCTCCGGGTGCCGATTCCATCCACGCTGTCGTCATGCGGTTGAGCTCTGCCGCCGCGAAGTTCCGGAGTTGGTGGAATACGCGAGTGGCCATACTGCAGCCTGTCATCTGAGCCGCCAACTGTACGGCTGAAGGCATACCGCCTACTGATTGCCCTGCCTCCACCCTTCAGTAGCCAAGTTTTCGATTGACTAGCGCATTTTCCATATATATGATAAACGAAAATTTAATGGGAGCCGGAACGATGGACTTTGACAAAGAGAAGAATTTTACCGCTGAAGCCGAGGTATTAAAGGTATTGGGCCACCCGATTCGTTTAAAGATCGTTGCCGGGCTTTGTACTCACGAATGCAACGTAAAACATATATGGGAATGTCTCGGACTGCCCCAGGCAACCGTTTCGCAACACCTGGCGCTTCTTAAAAACAAGGGGATAATTGACGGGAAGCGTGAAGGGGTGGAAGTACACTACAGCGTTATCAACGAGTTAGCGAAAAAAATCATCGGTGCGTTATAGCCCTGGAACGGTAGTGCCAGGTGAGAAATCAAGCATCTGGTGATGACCTGATACGAGCGGACAGATAGAGGACGTTGTACGTAGCAGGAATTCTGTTGTCCTGACCATACCGCTCACTGTACAACCGGGAAGCTTCATTCAGTACCCCTCTCCACCCCAGTCCGCCGCCAGACCCACCCGATACGGTACCAGCCCCGATGTTTTTAATCGAGCGCAGCAGAGAATTCAGATCGTCGTACCAGTCGACTTCCGTTTCAACCGTGACAACAAACCGCTCAAAATCAAATCCGCTCACAATTGACGTCACGTCGTCAACAGTCCGGAAACCGTGAAGTCGGGACATTTTCTGGCTGTTATCCGGGCTGCGCCGACTGACCGCATCCCGAAAACAGTGCTGAAGCTCACCCAGCGTGCCATGGCTGAAAAATGACAGGCTGATATCCCCCCCCGGTCGCACAACCCGACGCAGTTCAGCCAGAGCAACAGATAAATTTCCCACCCACTGCAATACTGACGTTGACACAGCCAGGTCGAATGCCCCTGCTCTGAAGGGAAGTTGTTCGGCATCACCATTGACAACTGTACACACAGAGCCAAGCTTTTGCCGCGTTCGCAGACACATATTGAACGCAATATCCATTCCCGTCAATCGGGCCTCCGGATAGCATGCATGCAGCT
>JBAQPK010000053.1:0-1670 GCA_049305715.1 Desulfuromonadaceae bacterium
GGTCTGCAGGAGTGCTCCCAGCAGCAGAGCCGAAAATGACCGCCGGATGGAGCGGGTTTCCAGGGTAACCAGGTTCCAGCGCCACGCTTTGAGCGGCGAGAGGATGAAGAGCGCGGTTGTGTAGCTGCAGTAGGCAAGAAACACGTAGGAAAGCGAATCGAAGAACGGCACCCCCGCCACCCATAATTCGCGGCTGCTGGTGGTGTCGATGTAATAGTACCAGCCGTAGGGGAAGCCGGTGTTGATGGAGAGCCACTCCGAGCCGAAGGCGATGCAATAGCCGGTCAGCGTGAAGGCAAGGGTCCGCTTCCAGCCGACATGGAGGATGCAGACCAGCAGGAACGCGCCGAAGAAAGCGAACACGTACGGCCGGAGGGCAACGGTGCCGATGGCGATATCGAGGATATGAGGCATTTTGATTGATCCCTGGTTGTTGACTCGTGCGCACGGTGAACGTAGTCTTTCCGCCGGAAGTCCGGCGCCACCCGGCACTATAACCAAAACCAGGGTATAGCGCAAGACCGCACCCGAACCTGATGAAGCCTTTCATTGTACGATACTGTGGATCGGCCGTTGCCGGAATGTGTGAAAAAAGGTATTCTACGGATATGACAACCTACCAACATATCCTCTACCGACGCTGCTGGATATTCGACCTTGACGGGACGCTGACCGTTCCGGTGCACGACTTCCCCGCCATTCGGAGTGAGCTCGGGATGACGGAGAGTGACTCCGACATCCTCCAGTTCCTGGCGACACTGCCGTCCGCCGAGGCCGCATCACGGCATGCCCGCTTGATCGAGATCGAGTACGGGTTGGCAGGCAGGACCGCCGCCGCCCCCGGCGCCGTGCGGCTGCTCGACCAGTTGCTCCGCCGCGACGCCCGCGTCGGTATCCTCACTCGCAACACGCGGGAGATTGCCCTCCATACCCTCGGCCTGATCGGTCTTCAGGGGTATTTCACCGCCGATGACATCCTCGGCCGGGACGAGGCTGAGCCCAAGCCCCATCCGGAGGGGATCGTGAAGCTTCTTGCCGTCTGGGGGAATGCTCCTGACGAAGCGGTGATGGTGGGGGACTACCTGTTCGACCTGCAGGTGGGGCGCGCCGCTGGCACCGCCACCATTCATGTGGACAGCAGCTGTGCCTTCCGTTGGCCGGAGCTGGCCGATATGGCGGTGGAAACTCTGGAGGAGTTGGCTGAGGCGATGGACCTGGGTGAATGATGAAACATGAAGGATAAAAACAGTGCTTTTTTTGCTGCAGCAGCGTCAGCGCCTTTCATCATCGGGGTGGGGGTTGCGGATGGGGCGATTCCTGCTATTGTTTAGTCAGATGAAGATTCCAGCAATGAAAGGAGATCGACCATGTACGGCAAGGAAAGAATCTATAAGAAGGTTGAGATTATCGGAGTTTCCCCGATCAGTGTAGAGGCGGCCATTCAGACGGCGGTAAGCAAGGCGCAGAGTTCGCTGGACAAGCTTTCATGGTTCGAGGTGAAGGAGATCAGGGGGCACATCGGAGAAGATGGCAAGATCGCCGAATACCAGGTTACGGTCAAGGTGTCCTTCCAGTTGAAGGAATGAAGGGGGCGGTATCATTCGTGAGGTGGGGTGAGGTGACCGGGTAAGGATCCGCTCCACCATCGAATAACGGTCATATTCTATAGC
>JBAQPK010000054.1:0-1921 GCA_049305715.1 Desulfuromonadaceae bacterium
ATCCTGAACGGGTCAAAGGGGGAGAAGATCGAGTTCTGGTGGGAGGAGGACGGCGAGCGCCGCCATACCTACCAGAAGGAGTTCGAAGGGGTCCTGAACAATCTGCAGCGGCGCTGGCGCGAAACCGAATCGGATACATCCCGCGAAGAGCTGGAAAAATACATGAATGTCATGCCCTGCCCGACCTGTCAGGGCGCCCGCCTCCGCCCCGAGGCGCTGCACGTGCTGGTGGGAGGGGTCACGATCCGCGACGTGACCGCGCTGTCGATCCGCGACTGCCTCCGCTTCTTCGAGGAGTTGACGCTGACCGACAAGGAACAGGAGATCGGCCGCCGGATCCTGAAGGAGATCCGGGAGCGGCTCTCGTTTCTCGTCAACGTCGGCCTCGACTACCTGTCGCTTGACCGCACCTCCGGCACCCTCTCGGGGGGCGAGGGGCAACGCATCCGCCTGGCGACGCAGATCGGCTCCAGCCTGGTCGGAGTGCTCTACATCCTGGACGAACCCTCCATCGGCCTGCACCAGCGGGACAACGCCCGTCTGCTCGGCACGCTCAAACGTCTGCGCGACATCGGCAACACCGTGCTGGTCGTGGAGCATGACGAGGAAACCATCATGGAGGCCGACCATCTGATCGACATGGGACCGGGTGCCGGGGTGCATGGCGGCGAAGTCGTCGCCCAGGGGACGCCGGCGGAGGTCATGGCGAATCCCGCGTCGCTGACCGGGCGCTACCTTTCGGGCGAACTCTCCATCGCGGTGCCGAAAAAGCGGCGCACGGGGAACCAGTCGCTCCGCATCGTCGGCGCCACGGAGAACAACCTGAAGGATGTCACCGTCGACATCCCGCTCGGGATCATGACCTGCGTGACCGGCGTGTCCGGCTCCGGCAAGTCGACCCTGGTGATCGACACCCTGCACAAGGTGCTGGGGCAGCGGCTGTACCGCAGCCGCGAAAAGGCCGGCGCGGTGCGGGACGTGCGGGGACTGGAATATCTCGACAAGGTCATCAACATCGACCAGTCGCCGATCGGGCGCACCCCCCGCTCCAACCCGGCCACCTACACCGCCGTCTTCAGCGATATCCGCGACCTGTTCTCCAACCTTCCCGAATCCAAACTGCGCGGCTACAAGCCGGGACGCTACTCGTTCAACGTCAAGGGGGGGCGCTGCGAGGCCTGCTCCGGCGACGGCATCATCAAGATCGAGATGCACTTCCTGCCCGATGTCTATGTGGAATGCGAAGTCTGCAAGGGGGCGCGTTACAACAGGGAAACGCTGGAGGTTCATTTCAAGGGGAAGTCTATTGCCGACGTGCTGGACATGACCGTGTCGCAGGCGCTGGAGTTCATGGGAGCGATCCCGCGCATCAAGAACAAGCTCGCGACGCTGGAAGAGGTCGGTCTCGGTTATATCAAGCTGGGGCAGGCGGCCACGACCCTTTCCGGGGGCGAGGCCCAGCGGGTCAAGCTCTCCAAGGAGCTGTCGAAGCGCGCCACCGGCCGGACGATCTACATCCTCGACGAACCGACCACCGGTCTGCATTTCCACGATATCGCGAAGCTGCTGGAGGTTATCCAGCGGCTGGTCGAGGCCGGCAACACGATCGTGATCATCGAGCATAACCTTGATGTGATCAAGACCGCCGACTGGATCATCGATCTGGGGCCGGAGGGGGGCGACCGGGGGGGCGAGATCGTCGCGACCGGCACGCCGGAGCAGGTGGCCAAGGTCACGAGGTCATACACCGGCCAGTATTTGAGGAAGATGCTGTAGAATAGTGCCGTCGGATGACGGCTGCCTCAAAGGTTGACTAACGGATTGATCCTAAATCAATCCAGATCCAGTGGGCTTTTAGCTTCCTTGGTCGTTCTCACCGGAACACAATGAGTATAGATCATGGTAGTTTTCAGACTGGAGT
>JBAQPK010000055.1:0-2226 GCA_049305715.1 Desulfuromonadaceae bacterium
ATCGTCAACAATAAAGATGCCGTTATTTGCCTTCATCTGCAGGGAAGCCTCGTAATATTTGGAGATCGGATTAAAATCGAGATCCAGCATCCGCATAACAAGCTCTCCACCCACCATGACTACCGGCCTCCGCACAAGAACCCAGCGCTGGTCAACTTCGCCCGTCGATCTGGTTGGGGCGACAGGGATATGATTGACCGGGTCAAACACGCTGATGATCTGCCCGCCGACATTGATGGCATAGGGGACATAAACCGTATCGACCGGCAGCCCCCCGATCGCCTCGGCAATCGCCGTCTTTCCGTTTCCCGACGGCCCATAGACAAACACAGCCTGTCCGGAAATCACCGCCGGTCCAATTCGTTTCAAAAGCCCCTCTCTGCAGACCAGATGGGAAAAGGCCCGGCTCACACTTTCTTCATCAACCACCACGCTCTTGATGGTCTGCATCTCGATCATATTTTGATAGTCTTCGAGGGAAACAGGCGCCGGGCCGGCATAACGGCACAAGTCCAACAGCTCACTGCTCCTCCTCTGTCCCTGCTCGGTGATTTTGAATGTATAGGTTTCGGTAGAATAGGTGGCCGCCCCTTTAACCTCGACCAGCTTTTCCCGTCTCAGCACCTCCAGAACCCTGTTGACCAGTGAAATCGGCAGCTTGACCTTGTCAACCACATCGGCCAGCTTGAATTCACCCATGAAAAGAATATGCTTGGTTACCAGGTCAGTAATGAATGAAAGGTCTAGCCCGCTATCCTCGATCGATTTTGGGGCGGAAGGATGCTTCTCAAAATGTCTCTTTATATCCTGCTCCTTGATATAGCCGAGTTCCACCAGATTGCGCCCCAGCCTGCCGCCCTGAAGGCGCTGCCGCTCCAACCCCTTATCAAGCTGTTCCTGCGTGATTGCCTTCTCTTTCAGCAGTTTTTCGCCCAGTATAATCACGTGTCACCTCCGCTCAAAAATTACTGCAATGCATGCTATATGCTTCTACAACTAATTGCTTAAATGTAAAGTATCTATTCAGCATCACATATAAAGTGAAAATCCCCAACCCCACATTTCTACAGTATTGTCCTTGTCTAACACATGCCAAATGGTCTAAAGTTCATCCACATCTAGTTTCCATTTGGAAACTCCGGACGGAGGCAGCATGGCACGACTTGATGTAAGGGTTCAGACGAGACTAGATACCCGTGTTATCTACATTTCAAGGGACGAAAAAGTCGAAGAAAGTGTTACCATACAAGAGCTGAGCCTCAGTGGCGCGCTTGTTTTCGGCCTCTCCAGCCAGCTGAAGGAATTATTCACCATCAGACCCACACTTCCAGGATACGGTGAAGTAGAACTATTAGCGAAGATTATCAGGCCCAGCAAGGGCGGAATGGCCATCCGCATTTTTTATTCTGACAAAAGCACCATGCAGGCGCTCTGGAATCATATCAGGGGCCAATTGATACTCGGCGATAGCTGCCCCTACTGTGGTTATGCCGATCCCTCCCGGGAAGGAACCTGCAAGAAATGCGACCTGTATCTGAATTTCTCGAAAGACATCTATCTCGAACGGCACTTTGAAAACACCTTTGCGCAGCGCCTGAGCATCCGCTTAAGCCGACTCAACCTTGAACATTTCCAGAAAATAATCCAATTCATCGATTCCAAATTATTAAAAGTACAGCACCGCTCCCCGGACAAGGAATTTGTCGGCACATCACCGGCCATGCTGGCGGTCTTCGCCATGATCAGAAAGGTCGCCCCTACTGAAATGAGCGTACTCCTGCTCGGCGAGAGCGGCACCGGCAAAGAGCTTACGGTCAAGGCACTTCATACCATGAGCACACGTAAAAACGGTCCCCTTGTTGCGGTCAATTGCGCCGCCATACCCGAGAGCCTGCTTGAGGCAGAGCTATTCGGCTACGAAAAAGGGGCTTTTACCGGCGCCTATACCTCAAAAAAAGGCAAGTTCGAATCGGCTGACGGCGGCACCCTGTTTCTGGATGAGATCGGTGACCTTCCTTCCAGCCTTCAGGCCAAACTGTTACGGTTCCTCGAAGACAGACTCATCGAAAGAGTCGGTTCTTCAGCTTCGAGAAAGATCAACGTGAGAATCGTTGCCGCCACCAACAGCGACCTGCAACGGTCAATGGCGGAGGGACGATTCAGGCCGGATCTCTTCTACCGGTTGAATTCATTTACCATCAAACTCCCCCCTTTGAGAGATCGGGG
>JBAQPK010000056.1:0-2049 GCA_049305715.1 Desulfuromonadaceae bacterium
GTCATCTGTAGCCATCTTGTCCACCAACACCCAGTTGCGCGTGTAATCCAGATGGGCACCGCCGCTTTTACTCAGCGCATCGCCGATAAAACGGTTGATGCGCTCCTGATCGGTTTTGAGGATATAAATAAAACGGAATCCGTAGCGACGTTTTTCACCCACTTTCTGTTCCCAGACGATCTCCGCCAGCGCACAGACAGGCAGGCCCTCACCCAGCTCGACAAATAACATCGAGAGCGGCGTCGGCCGGCTTGCGGGATCAACTGCAAACCCGATCCCGCCTGCGCTCAGGTTGATTTCGGTCTCCTTCAGAACCAGTCTTGGCGGCACACCATTAGTGCGCTGATGATCCATGACCCGCTTCCACTCTTTTCTGAAAAATGCGAGCGGGTAATTTCCGCACATCTGGAATATTTTTGATGTAAATTCAATTCGAGGCACGACGCGGCGCTGGAACATCTCCAGAGTGCCGTGTATGCGGAATTGAAAGATATTTCCCGAGACGATGCTGGTCAGATCGACCAGAACCTGGATACCACTCCCCAGCGCCTCGCTTGTCAGCTTATAGGTGGTTTTTCCCCCATCATCGTCAAGCGTACTGTTTCCACTGTGAGGGATCATAAGCTCAAGTGAATCCATGTTACTGGAGGTGACTACGCCGCTCAGCGACTCGTAGATCTCGTTGTCGCGCTCCGCGGACATGTTTACCAGATATACCTTCTGTCTCGGGCAGAAGTAGCGGCTGTAGTCGCTGACATGGGAATGAAGGGACATTTTTGCGGCCTGTGTTGTGAAGACGGTTACCTGACTGTTTGGCAACAGGGAGTCTACATGAGATAGAAAACGACATATTATAGACCAATCCTTCTAAAAAAACCAGATAGCCGACGTTTTTTTATGCGGCTTTATTTTTTGCAACGGTAACAGCTGAGGTTATGTGAAACTCTCGCAAAGGACATAATCGGTCCTGTTTACTTGTCAAGGGCCTGTGTTACAATTGGCCCTGGTACAAAGAGCAGGCCAATCCCGGATCAACTGTTAAAGGAGGAGTAAGCAATGTGCAAAATTACGATCATTCAGTACAGTATGTATGGACACATCTACAAAATGGCCGAGGCGGTAGCGGCGGGTGTACGTGAGGTTGCCGGCTGTGAAGCAACCATCAAGCGCGTGCCGGAAACCTTGTCGGACGAGGTCTTGGGAATGATGGGAGCGTTGGACGCCCAGAAGGGAATGGCTCATTTACCGGTGGCAACGGTGAATGATCTGGCCGAAGCCGATGCCGTTATCTTCGGGACTCCGACCCGTTTCGGCAACATGTGCGGTCAGATGAGGCAGTTTCTTGATGCAACCGGCGGTCTCTGGATGAAAGGGGCTCTAATCGGTAAACCCGCAAGCGTCTTCTGCAGCTCGGCCACCCAGCATGGCGGCCAGGAATCAACGATCCTCAGCTTTCATACGACTCTGCTGCACCAGGGAATGATTGTCGTCGGCCTCCCCTATTCCTTTGCCGGGCAGATGGGGTTTTCAGAAGTCACCGGCTGCAGCCCCTACGGCGCATCTACGATTGCCGGCGGGCAGGGAGAGCGGATGCCGAGCGAAAACGAACTGGCCGGCGCACGTTTTCAGGGCGCTCATGTGGCGCGGATCGCCCTCAAGCTGAAAGGGTAACCGTTTCTCATTCCAGGAAGTTTAAAAACGAAATCTCCGGAATAAAAAGAGGGGACACCTTTCGGCATCCCCTCTTTTACATTCTCTCCACCCTGTCGTCAGTTTTAAGGGCCTCCGGCGAGTTCCTTAATTGTGGGAGCCAATATACTGTTTCAGGCAGACCCGCGTACTGAAGGCAGCACACCACAGCAGGGAACGACCCCCGTTTTATTTAGCATTCCGCCCGGGCGCATCGACAAACGGGCAGGGTAGAGAGAACAGGAAGACTGATCAATTATTACGCCGATGGATTCAACATTTCAAGCGTTTTGTATACTGCTCAGCAACTTCCCAAAAACGTGGTTAACCGGCCGATTTCATTCATCATCTGTTCAAAAC
>JBAQPK010000057.1:0-7101 GCA_049305715.1 Desulfuromonadaceae bacterium
GTCCTGAATCTGGATCAACATGAGGGGCGGCTGAGCCTTGATCTTAAGGACATACTCTCGGTTTATCCGGTGGCGCTGCTGGAACGGCTCAGCGATGCACCCGCTTGAAGTAGGGGCGAAGCAGGTAAGGCTTTTGATTCGCCCCTACAATCTGCTTATTCATCGGAGTTCCTATGCTCAATAAACGTGGATGCGGAATTCTGCTGCACCCGACATCACTGCCGGGATCAGGCGGTATAGGCACGATGGGAGAAGACGCCCGGCGCTTTATCGACCTGCTGTCCGACATGGGCATGTTGTACTGGCAGATGCTTCCCCTGTCTCCCCCTGCCAGCGGTAATTCTCCCTATTCATCCTTTACCGCCTTCGGCGGCAATCCGCTCCTGATCAATCTTGAGCAGATTGCCACCGAAGGCGATTGCGCCCCGGTTTCCGGCATTGGCCGATATGCCGGAAACCACGTTGATTTTACCGCTGTCGCCGGGCCTAAAATGGAGCTGTTGTATCAGTCCGCCTCAACTTTTTTGGCGACAAAAAATACGCCTCGTATGCTTGAGTTCCGGTATTTCTGCGACACAACCCCCTGGCTGCATGACTATGCACTCTTCATGGCGCTGAACCGGCGCTACCACGGAAAAAGCTGGATCCACTGGCCCGAAGAAGCGTCGTACCCCGCTCAGGAATTGCATCAGGACTGTTCGGGGAAATTCGGCTTCGAAGTCGCCGTGCAAAAATATCTGCAGTGGCAGTTTTCACGGCAATGGAGAAAGCTGCGCAATTATGCCAACGGCCGCGGCATCGCCATCATCGGAGATATTCCCATTTTTGTAGCCCACGACTCTGCCGATGTCTGGAGTCACCGTGATCTCTTTCTCCTGGATTCGAGAGGCAAGCCGACGGTCGTCGCCGGCGTCCCCCCCGACTATTTCAGCGCCACCGGACAGTTTTGGGGCAATCCGCTCTATAACTGGGATGTCATGGAGCAAAAGGGGTATCGGTGGTGGATCGATCGTTTCAGTTCGGCGTTTGAACTCTTCGATATTGTCCGTGTCGACCATTTTCGCGGCTTTGAAGCAGCCTGGCATATTCCGTCAAAAGAGAAAACAGCCGAAAATGGCGCATGGATCAAGGGTCCGGGAGAACGGCTTTTTGACGCCCTGTGTTGCGCCCTGGGTGAACTTCCCATTATCGCCGAAGACCTGGGAGTCATCACCCCCGAGGTTCTGGCGCTGCGGGATCGCTACAGTTTCCCCGGCATGAAGATTCTGCAGTTTGCCTTCGAATCCGAACCGGTCAGTCTTCCCCACAACCACGCCAAAAACGGTGTCGTCTATACCGGCACCCACGACAATGATACGACCAAAGGATGGTATACTTCCATTTCAGCGGCAGAGCGCCACGAGATGTGCGAATATCTGGGCTGCTCGGGGGATGATGGAGTGGGTAATCTGATCCGCGCCGCCCTTATGTCGGTCGCGGATACCGCAATCATGCCGTTTCAAGATATCCTGGGGCTGGGAAGCGAAGCACGCATGAATATTCCCGGCACCCCCTTCGGCAACTGGGAGTGGCGCTTTTCCTGGGACATGGTTCCTGAAGAGCTGGCCGCTTCGGTACGGAGCAGGTTGGAGCGTTACGACAGGGCACAGCATGGAGAAAAAATATATGCGCCATAAAGATTCTCTCCTTGAAGACAATCCCTGCTGGTACCGGGATGCCATTATCTACCAGGTTCACATCAAGGCATTCGCCGATTCCGTTGCAGACGGCAGCGGTGATTTACGCGGTCTGATCGGCAAGCTTGAATACCTGCAGCAGCTGGGAGTTACGGCGATCTGGCTGCTTCCCTTTTATCCCTCTCCGCAACGGGATGACGGCTACGACATCGCCGACTACTATAACGTCAACCCCGGCTACAACACCCTTCGCGAGTTCAAACAGCTGCTTCTCGCCGCCCACGGTCGCGGCATCCGGGTAATTACCGAACTGGTTCTCAATCACACCTCGGATCAGCACCCCTGGTTCCAGCGCGCCCGCCGGGCCAAGCCCGGTTCCGTGTACCGTGACTTCTATGTCTGGAGCGACACATCCGAGAAATACCGTGAGGCGCGGATCATCTTCCAGGATTTCGAAACCTCCAACTGGAGCTGGGACCCGGTTGCGGGCGCCTATTACTGGCACCGTTTCTACTACCATCAGCCGGACCTCAACTTCGACAACCCGAAGGTCCAGTCCGAAATGCTGCGGGTGATCTATTTCTGGATGCGCCTGGGGGTTGACGGCGTTCGGCTCGATGCCGTCCCTTATCTGTTCGAGCGGGAGGGGACCAATTGTGAAAATCTTCCCGAAACCCATGCCTTCCTCAAGAAACTGCGCGCCCATCTGGACAGCTCCTTCAAAAACCGGCTGCTCCTTTCAGAGGCGAACCAGTGGCCGGAAGATGCCGCCGCCTATTTCGGTGACGGAGACGAAAGCAACATGGCCTTCCATTTTCCGCTCATGCCACGCATGTTCATGGCCATCGAGATGGAAGACCGCTTTCCGATCATCGATATCATAGACCAGACTCCGGCTATCCCCGATGGATGCCAGTGGGCCATATTCCTCCGCAACCATGACGAATTGACGCTGGAGATGGTGACCGACGAAGAGCGGGATTATATGTACCGGGTCTACGCCTCCGATCCGCGGGCTCGCATCAACCTCGGCATCCGCCGCCGTCTTGCCCCGCTGATGGGCAACAATCGCCGCAAGATCGAACTAATGAATATCCTGCTCTTCTCACTTCCGGGTACCCCCATTATCTACTACGGCGATGAAATCGGCATGGGTGACAACTTCTACCTGGGCGACCGGAACGGAGTCCGTACCCCGATGCAGTGGAATCCTGACCGCAACGCCGGTTTCTCCAAGGCCAGCCCCCATAAGCTGTATCTGCCGGTCATAATTGACCCGGAATATCATTATGAATCAATAAACGTCGAAAACCAGGAGCGCAATTCATCGTCCCTGCTTTGGTGGATGCGCCGGACGATCGCCATGCGCAAGCGCTTCAGGGCATTCGGCTGCGGCATTCTGGAAATGATGCCTTCAGACAACCCGAAAGTTCTGACCTTTATCCGCAGCCATGAAGATGAAAAACTGCTGGTTGTCATCAATCTTTCACGCTTCTCCCAGACGGTCACCGTAGATCTTTCCCGATATGCTGGCATGATCCCTGAAGAGGTCTTCAGCCGCAACCGTTTTCCGATTATCCAGGAGAGCCGCTACCACTTTACCATGGGGCCCTATGACTATTTCTGGTTTGAACTGCGAAGCACCGAAGCGCGGACCGAACCTCGCGAGGACGGCCAACCGCTCAGGCTGAGGGAGGGGCGTCCCTGGTGGGACGCGCTGAAGGGCAAAGCCGGAGAACGACTGTTCAGCAGCATCATGCCCCACTATCTGCAGCGCGTCTTCTGGTTTTGCGGCAAAGGGAGGACGATCACCCAGATCAGCGTGGTCGACAGCTGCCAGCTGAAACAGGATGATCAGCTCTATTTGCTGGCCTTTCTCCAGATTACCTACACCGAGTGGGACCCCGAAACCTACCTGATCCCCTTGACCTGGCTTTCAAACGAGCGGTTGCAGACTCTGATCGATCGGCATCCGCTGTCAACCATATCGGCGCTCTCGCTTGGAGATGTTGAAG
This sequence comes from Desulfuromonadaceae bacterium, assembly GCA_049305715.1. Classification (GTDB taxonomy): domain Bacteria; phylum Desulfobacterota; class Desulfuromonadia; order Geobacterales; family Pseudopelobacteraceae; genus JACRCG01. The sequence continues at coordinate 3,692 of JBAQPK010000057.1, forward strand.
GCGTTCTGTGCGATGCGATCTATTTCGAGGAATTCCGGGAACTGCTCCTCGAACTGATAAGCGGCCGCACAAAGGTGCACGGTGCAAACGGAGCCCAACTGCTCGGCCTGCGCGGCAGCGGTGTTACGAAAGTCTTCCCCCCCAGGGCAGAATTGTTTCCCAGCAGGGTTGCCGCCGTCGAGCAGAGCAATACCAGCATTCTGTATGGTGACCGGCTGCTGTTCAAGATGTACCGGAAACTGGATGGGGGGATTAATCCGGAACCGGAAATTCTCCGCTTTCTGGGTGAAAAACACAAATTCATGAAAGTGCCTGTCTATGCGGGAAAGATTGAATATCAAACCGTCGGCGTCAAAAAAACATTTGATCTCGGCGTCCTGCAGACATACATACCCAGCCATGGCGATGCCTGGCGGAACACCCTGACAAGCCTTACGCAATTCGTTGAACACATCCTCTCGCACAAACACGATCTGCCGAAACTTCCGGCTCACCCGACGCTATTCGAAGTCGTCGACAACGGCATTCCGGATCAGTTCCGGGATCTCGTCCGCGGGTTGCACCTTGAAATGGCCCTGCTGCTCGGCAGGCGCACTGCCGAAATGCATCGTGCGCTGGCCTCCGGGTCAGCGGACAGCGCCTGGAGTATGGAGGCATTCTCAACACTCTACCAGCGTTCCATCTTTCAGTCCATGCGGGGTCTGGTACGGAGAAACTTCCAGAAGCTGGCGGCAAATCTTCATCGGCTGCCCGGTGACGTACTGCAAAAGAGAGCATCGCAGGTCCTTGCCGCCGAAAAGGAAATTATTGCCTGCCTGCAGAAAATTACCGGCAAGCGCTTTTCGGCAATGAAGTGCAGGATCCACGGCGATTTCCATCTGGGCCAGGCGCTTTTTACCGGCAAGGATTTCGCCTTTATTGATTTCGAGGGTGAACCGGCTCACTCTTTGAGCGAACGACGACTGAAACGCTCCCCGCTGCGGGATGTGGCAGGGATGATTCACTCCTTCCACTATGCCGCCATGACCACATTGGTTCAGCACGGCGCCGATCACCCCGACGACCTGACGCTCCTCGAACCGTGGCTGGAGGCGTGGTACATCTACGTCAGCGGTTCGTATCTGAAAGCCTATCTGCATGCAATGAAGAACTCTCCGCTGGTTCCGGAGGACAGGTCGGAACTTGCAATCATACTGCGCTGCTTCCTGATTGATAAAGCGGTCCACGAACTGGGATACGAGTTGAGCAAGCGTCCTGAATGGGTCGATCTCCCGTTGCGTGGAATCGAGATGCTGATGAGGGAATGCCGTAGTTCACTGGGGTGAAATGCGGTGGAAAATTTGTATCGACCCTGGGATCAGAAACAATGCTTGCCGCCACCAGAGCGGCACGGTACAACAACACTACACAAGGAGGCAGATCATGAGCACCAGAGAAGAGTACATCCGCAAGATGCAGGCAAAACTGGAAGAGTGGAACGCTGACATCGATATTTTGGCAGCCAAAGCGAGTGGCGTTTCAGCAGATGTCAGGAATGAATATAATGAACAGATCGCCTCGCTGAAGGCAAAACAGGCAGTGGCCCGCCAGAAGATCGAGGAAATGCAGAAGTCCGGTGAAAGCGCCTGGAAGGACCTGAAAGCCGGCATCGAGCTGGCCTGGAGCGCAATCGGAGAAGCCGTAGACTCGGCCAAATCACGGTTCAAGTAGAAGCAACGGTCAAACTGGCATGGTTGATTGACCGCGAAAGAGAGGAGGTAACATGTTTAAGAGAATTGCATTGTTTGTGATCACCAACCTGGCAATTGTCTTTGTCCTCAGCGTCGTGCTGAACCTGCTGGGGGTCGGCCCGATGCTGGATCAGCAGGGGCTCAACCTGGGCAGTCTGGTCGTCTTCGCCGCCGTATTCGGCTTCGGCGGTTCGCTGATCTCGCTGGCCATTTCCAAGTGGACCGCCAAGCGGCTGACCGGGGCACGGGTAATTACCACTCCTGCCAATGAAGTGGAGGCATGGCTGGTGGAGGTGGTGCGCCGTCAGGCGGCGAAGGCCGGCATCGATATGCCCGAAGTGGCGATTTATGACGCGCCGGATGTCAACGCTTTTGCCACCGGCATGCGCCGCAACAGCGCCCTGGTGGCGGTCAGCTCCGGCCTGCTGCGGGCAATGGACCAGAGCGAGGCCGAAGCGGTGCTGGCCCATGAAATCAGCCATGTGGTCAACGGAGACATGATTACCCTGGCACTGATCCAGGGGGTGGTGAACACCTTCGTCATCGTTGCTTCACGGCTGGTCGGTTATCTGGTGGACCGGGTGATATTCAAAACAGAGCGGGGTCATGGCCCCGGCTTTTTTATCACCTCCATGGTGGCTCAGATGGTGTTCGGCATCCTGGCCAGCATCGTCGTCTTCTGGTTCAGTCGCCAGCGGGAGTTTCGTGCCGACGCCGGCGCCGCAGCACTGGCCGGCAGGGATAAGATGGTGGCAGCCCTGGAAAAATTGCGCCAGACAGCAATGCAGCCCCACCTGCCCGACCAGATGAGCGCCTTCGGCATCTCCGGTACGACGGGCGGCGGGCTGAAACGGCTGTTCATGACTCATCCTTCTCTGGAGGAGAGGATAGAAGCGCTTAAACGCGGGAGATGACCGTTTTTCACGTGAGTAAGGGCTGTCCCGAGCAAGGGAATATTCACCTTCCCTCATTCCGGTGAAATATAACGCAGCACACCATGGAGGTTTCCGCGATCATGGATCGTTCCTTATTCACAACTCTGCTGGCATATACCTTTGCCCTGGTGCTCATGTATCTGCTCTATTTCATTCTTTCCCCCTTCCTGGGGACACTGGTATGGGCCGGAGCAATCGGCATCATCACCCTTCCGCTTTACGAAAAACTCCTCATCCGCTGCAAGGGGAGAGAGATCACCGCAGCTGCTCTGATGACTGCGACCGTTGTCCTGGCAGTCATCCTCCCCCTGGTAGGCCTTGTCTTCTCTATTTCACGGGAGGCCGCCCTGGCATACCAATACCTGGAAAACGCGACAGCCGGCGGTTCCTCCCTTGCCTTGGGCGATCTTCTTAATCATCCCGCCGTTGCCCCCTGGCTGGAAAGGATCAGGCCGCTGACCAGTTCACTCAACCTGGATCTGGATGCCATGCTGCTGCCGGCTGTAAAAAAAGGGCTTGCCGCAATGCTTAACTATTCGACGGGGATCGTGAAAAATTTCTTTGGATTCCTGTTCAAACTCGTTTTGATGGTGATTACTCTCTTTTTCTTCTACAAGGATGGGACGACGTTTTTAGAGCGCTTCTGGCTGGTTGTCGCCATCAGGGAGGGACTGAAGGCAACGATAATTGATACGATTAAAAGGGTATTGGGTGCCGTCATGTACGGGATTGTCCTGACCTGTCT
>JBAQPK010000058.1:0-1761 GCA_049305715.1 Desulfuromonadaceae bacterium
GATTACGCTGCGTGGCGTGGAATGCCTGCAGAGAGCCGATGTCGTGGTCTATGACTATCTGGCGAACGAGCAGCTTCTCTGCCACGCGCCCGAGGGGGCCGAGCTCATTTATGCCGGCAAGATCGGAGGCCGGCACAACCAGGGCCAGGATGAGATAAACGACCTGCTTGTAGCAAGAGGGGGGGCGGGAAAGGTCGTTGTGCGTCTGAAGGGGGGCGACCCCTTTGTGTTTGGTCGTGGCGGTGAAGAGTGCGAGGCGCTGCGTGAAGCAGGCATCACCTTTGAGGTTGTGCCAGGGGTTACCGCTGCTGTCGGGGCCTCGGCATACTCCGGCATCCCTCTGACCCATCGGGACATAACCGCTTCGGTTGCGTTCGTCACCGGCCAGGAGGGGAAAAACAAGAGTGAATCGTGCATCGACTGGGACCGCCTTTCATTAGGGGGCGGTACGGTGGTGTTTTATATGGGAATTACCACCCTGCGGAGCAATATGCAGCGCATGCTGGAGCATGGGAGATCCCCTGATACGCCGGTCGCCCTGGTGCGCTGGGCCACGACCGCCTGTCAGCAGGTGCTGGTCGGCACATTGGCTGATATTGCCGACAGGGCCGAAGAGTCCGACTTCAAGCCGCCGGCGATTACTATTGTCGGCGAAGTAGTTGCGCTGCGGGAGAAGCTGCAATGGTTTGACAAGCGCCCGTTATGCGGCAAAAGAATCGTTGTCACCCGCGCCGCCGAACAGGCGGGCGAGTTCTCCGCCATGCTGACCGCGCTCGGTGCAACGGTGCTGGAATGTCCTACAATCCGGCTGGTGGAGCCGGAGAGTTGGCAGCTGCTCGATCTGGCGATCCGTGATTTGCGGAACTACAACTGGGTGGTGCTGACGTCCGGCAACGCGGTGCGGTTCTTTTTCCAGCGTTTGGATTCATTGGGACTGGATGCCAGGGCGTTGTCAGGGTGCAGGGTGTGTGCCGTCGGGCCGAAGACGGCTGACGAGATACGCTCATACGGCATAAAGCCGGAACTGGTGCCGACCGATTATAAAGCCGAAGGTGTTGTCGAGGAATTCTCCCGTCTGGATATGCATGGCAGCCGGGTGCTGTTCCCTCGCGCCGACAAGGCGCGTGACGTCATCCCGCGCGAACTGAAGCGGATGGGGGCGCACGTGGACAGTCCGGTCGCGTATCGCAACATCTTCCCGGAAAGACTTCCGCCCGAGACGCTCTTTGCTCTGGAGAAACGATCAGTGGACTGCATCACGTTCACATCGTCTTCAACGGTTCAAAATATGGCCGCGATGCTGGGGGAAGAGTTGATGCTGGATATGCTGAAGGGGGTGGCCGTTGCCTCAATCGGTCCGATCACTTCAAAAAGCTGTCATGATCTGGGGCTGAAAGTTGACATCGAACCGGAATCGCACACACTGGACGCGTTGGCAGAGGCGCTCGAACATCATTTTTCCTGAGTCATTTATGCCGGTCTGTTTCTGATACACAAAAAGGCCCTGCGATCGCGGGGCCTTTTTGTGTATTCAAATGACAACTGGTGCCGTTATACCAATTCGAGTGCGCTGAAGAAATACGGGATCTCAAAAGCGGCGGTTTCAGGAGCGTCAGAACCGTGGGATGAATTTTCCTCGATATTGACAGCAAAATCCTTGCGGATTGTTCCCGGCTCGGCATTGGCGGGATTGGTTGCGCCCATCAGGGTGCGCCAGTCGGCGATGGCATTCTCTTTTTCGAGGCAGAGTACGATTACCGG
>JBAQPK010000059.1:0-1522 GCA_049305715.1 Desulfuromonadaceae bacterium
ATCGTATCCTCGCATTCTTTTAGTTTAGATGCTTTTCTTGTTTTTCCAGTATTCTTTCCACCACTTAGACGCACCAGGATTTTTCTTGCCAAACATAGGATTGTTTTCGCCTTGCATTCGCTGGCTGTGTTCTGGACGAGATTTCCCATAAAACGGATGATTCTCACCCGTCATTCTAGCGCTTTGTTCGGGACATTTTCTCCCCGCGAGAGCAACTCTTATCTTTTGTCTTGTATTTTCAGAGTTTTTCATTCCGCTCCGAGTGGCACCGCCCTGGCCGCCTGGAGCAACATTATAACCAATCGTGGGATTTCTAGCATCATAGAAATCAATCCAGAAGATTTCTTTCAAACATTGTTCTTTTCGACTCTCAGCAATGTCAATAATCTCTCTTTTGAAATTTTCTTTTCCATACTTCTTCTCCGCGCGGTTATAAATTGTACCAGATCCCAAATAGCTGGTATTCATCGCTCGTTTATTACAAGCCTTGCCAATATAAATCTTTCCGTTGATAAGATTGGTTGTTTTATAAATTATCTTCAATTGTTACTAGATACCTCAAGAAAATGGGGCAGGCTCGGAACGTTCTCGTTGATCCGATTTAATCTCCCTGATAGGGGAGAACCTGCCAATTTTAGTTATGTTATGCCAAATCGTCCTTTAAAAACGATACTGCTAAACATGCTGTTTTTGGCATGTTTATGAAGCACGGGAAACCATCCTTCGTTTTGCACCTAATCGTTAGATTGGGCTCATTGGGATTTGGTTTTAGTTCTAGATTCTTGTCGTCTTGGATGCCGTTAATAATAACGACCGAATCATCTGGAACTGCTGCGAATACGTTTTCGATTTTTATTTTCATCGTATTCTCCTTTCGGTTTTATGCCCCTCGGCATGATATTAGCAGGCTGCAAGCTGCACTTGCATTTAATACTCAGCGTAACCTGCCAATACTAGTTAGAACGGAATGTCATCGAATGCTGAATCCGAAGGAAACGCTGCAGGGGCAGGAGTTGCTGCCGCAGGAGGAGCTTCACCGGCAAAATCAGCACCGGCTGCAGGAGCTCGGTATGGGCTTCTACCAGATGTGTCTGGAGCTGCTCCACCGGCTGCCTTGATCGCACGATTCTCTTCCATGATTCTTGCATCTTCTTGCATGTATGCCCATGCAAAGTAAGGCATCATGGTGATGACCCAATATGCTTCTTCTTCAGACATTGCGAATGAAACTGAAGCATTCTTGAGGGACGAATAAAGCGTAATAATTGCAGTATGTCCCCAGCCGTAGGGAGACTTGACGTCGCCCTTTGCCTTATTTTCAATTCTCTTCATGAATAGGCAAGACTTCTTCTTCTCACCATTTACTTCAAAAAAGTGCTCGATTGCATAGCCTTCAGCGGCCACTTGCTTCTGAGGGTTGAGGATGTTTTCTGCGAACCGTTTGATTCTGAGGATTTCACCAAGTCCGAAAACCATTGAGAGCTTCTGATCATAGTCAAATCGCTTTTCAACGGGTACACCA
>JBAQPK010000060.1:0-4360 GCA_049305715.1 Desulfuromonadaceae bacterium
GTATAGGGGAGCCGCCGGGCCGCACCCCCCATCAGGTCGATTTCACGGGTGCCGGTGGCATGGATGACCGAACCGGCTCCCAGAAAGAGCAGCGACTTGAAGAGCGCATGGTTGAGGACATGCAGCAGCGCCCCGCTCATGCCGAGGATCATCATGGAGGGGGAGCCGGCCGCTTGCCCGACCAGCGCCACCCCGATCCCCATGAAGATAATGCCGATATTTTCTATGCTGTGATATGCCAGCAGCCGCTTCAGATCGTGCTGGCCGATCGCGAAGGCCACGCCGGCCACCCCGGAGACAACCCCCAGCACCAGTATGCAGCACCCCCACCAGAGCGGCACACCGTGAAAAAACGAGAGCGTTCTGATCAGCCCGTATACCCCGACCTTGAGGATCACACCCGACATGGCGGCCGAAACATGGCTGGGGGCATTGGCGTGGGCCGAGGGGAGCCAGATGTGGAGCGGCATGATGCCCGCCTTCATCCCGAAGGCAAACAGGGCGGCCAGAAAGACTGCTGCGGAGAGTCCGGAAGAAGCCGGCATCGAAGCCGGTGCAGGGAACAACCAGGAGCCGGTCAGCAGATTCAGGAGGGGGAAGAGCGCAAACAGGCCGAGCGTCCCGGTGTGGGTGGTGATCATATAGAGTGTGCCGGCTTCGCCCACCTCCGGCTTTTCATCTTCCGTTGAGACCAGAAAGTAGGCGGCCAACGCCATGATCTCCCAGGCAAACAGGAAGCTGATGCCGTCCCGGGCCAGCACAACTCCGCTCATGGCGGCGGTCATAATACCGTAAAAGAAGGTCATTTTGCCGACGTTGGCGGGGTGGCGGTCGGCGTGCCAGTAGGAACGGGCATACAGACCGGCAACGCCGGGGACGAGAAAGATGGGGAGCAGAAACCAGGCTGATAGGGGATCGACGCCGAACCGGGCCGGACCGAAGGGGAGTGTCCAGGGGATTTCAAACAGAGCGGTGCGCCCGGACAGGAGAGAGATGACCGAACCGGTCAGTCCGATGCATGAAGCGGCAATCATCAGGACAACGGATAACAGCTGGGCCCGTGGGGCAGCCAGCAGCCGGGGGAACAGCAGCGGAACACCGGAAATGGCGGCGAGCAGCGTGGCACTGAATATCAGGGTACTCGGGGCGAACAACTCCTGCGCCATGATGCGGCTACCTCCTGATTTTGGTTTCCTCCAGGGCACGAATCGCGGTCATGATCCCGGCTTCGCTGCCGGGACGATGGAGCAGATCCTGAAACGGTTGATCATGGAGCAAAAAAGCGAGCTTTGCCAGCAGGTGCAGGTGCTCCTTGACATTGGGAGTCACCAGGGTAAAGAGGATCGTGACCGGCTTGCCGTCGACGGCATCAAAATCGATCGGATTGCGGAGGAAGCAGAGGCTGATCGCCGACTCTCCGGCCTGCCCGACGATCGGATTGCGAACGTGCGGAATGGCGATGCCGTTCCCGAGGGCGGTGGAACCGAGCGCTTCCCGGGCCAAAAGGGTCTGCAGCAGAAACTCAGGATCCAGACCCGGGGGAAGCGCAAGCCTGGAAACGACCTCCCGGAGCGCAGATTCCGGAGTGTCGCCCGGCAGATCGTAAAAGACGCCCCCCCGCTGAAGCGCCTCCGAAACGGACGAGAAGTGACTCTTCTCGTTTTCGGCGGCGAACAGATCCGGAGGAATCGAAATGCCCTGCCCGGTGGCCCATTCCAGCAGGTCAACCCGATTGATGCGATACCGGTCATCCTGCTTATGAGCGGGAAGTCCCCTGTTTTTTATCCAGTTCAACACCGTTTTTTCATCAACGCCGATGGCGGCGGCAAGATCAGTAACCTTCAAAAACATCGCACGGCTCTCCAAGGGTCATCATCATTCCACGCAAACAACCGGTAATTCTGGCTGACGCGCTTAAAACAATATGTTATTACCAATGAAACGTCAATTGCATTTTCTGACGCCAAAAGAACCTCCGAGGTGGCACCATGGATCACGAACTGGCATCACAACTCAAACAGGTGCTTTCATCACTGCAGCTGCTGCTGCCGAGACCGGTGGCCGGGATCGACTGGGCGGTCTGCCACGCCGCCAACTGGCGTCGCCACTCCTTCAGCGGCTATCTGGAACCGGTTGACAGCATTGAACAGATCGCGCTCGACGATCTGCTCGGCATCGAAGAGCAGAAACGGATCGTTGAAGAAAACACCCGCCAGTTTCTGGCCGGGTATCCAGCCAACAACACTCTTTTATGGGGGACGCGCGGCACCGGCAAATCCTCCCTGATCCGGGCGATACTCAACAACTATGCCCCCCGGGGTCTGCGGATCGTCCAGGTTGATAAAAACGATCTGATCCACCTGCCGGACATCGTGGACAGTATCAAGCGGCTGCCGTACCGCTTCATCATCTTTTCCGACGACGTATCATTCGAGGTGGGGGAATCAAGCTACAAGATGCTTAAAAGCGCCCTCGACGGCGCTGTCTATGCACCTCCCGACAATGTACTGATCTACGTCACCTCAAACCGACGCCACCTCCTCCCCGAGTTTGAAACCGACAACCGGGGCGCGATGCTGATCAACAACGAAATGCACCACGGCGAAGCGATCGAGGAAAAAATTTCGCTCTCCGGGCGCTTCGGACTCTGGGTCGGCTTCCATCCCTTCAGCCAGGATCAATACGTCAGCGTCACCCGGCAATGGGTGGACAAACTCTTTGCCAAACAGGGATCACCGCTTCTATGGAGTGACGAGGCACGGGCCGCGGCAATCCAGTGGGGGTATGACAAGGGTGACAACAGCGGTCGGATTGCCTATCAGTTCGCCTGTCGCTGGGTCGGCATCCAGATGCTTAAATCACAGCAGACGGACACCCCGTGACGCGCCATCTCCACGTGGCCTGTGCCATCATCGAACAGGACGGGAGAGTACTGGCGGCGCAGCGCAGCGCAACCATGTCTCTGCCCCTCAAGTGGGAGTTTCCGGGGGGGAAGATCGAAGCGGGCGAATCACCCGAAGAGTGCCTGAGCCGCGAACTGATGGAGGAACTTGGCGTCAGTGTGCTGGTCGGCGCCGCGTTACCACCGGCGACCCACGGCTACCCCGGCTTCACCGTCACCCTCTACCCGTTCACCTGTCGGCTGGCAGGGGGCATCATCACCCCCCACGAGCACCACGCCCTGACATGGATCGAACCGCGTCGCATGCCCGAACTTGATTGGGCCGCCGCCGATCTGCCGGTTATCAGCGCATATCTGGCGCTGACACATGCCGCGGGGGGCACTCCACTGTGACGGCGCCGGCAGCGCCCGCCATGAGCCGGGTATATTTTTTTCTGGTACTGACCACCTTCTTCTGGGGAGGGAGCTTTCTTTTTACCAAGATCGGTGTCGCCACGATCCCACCGCAGCTGTTTGTACTGGCCCGGTTCATACTGGCGACCGCCATCATGCTGCTGGTCTGCTCCAGGCGGCTGAAAAAGTTGGATACCGGTACAATCCTTCGCGGCATGGCGGTAGGGGCCGCCCTCGGACTGACCAACCTGAGCTTCGTCTTCGGCGTCCAGGGCACCAGCATCTCACGGGCCGGCATCCTCAACAACCTCTTCGTACTCTTCATCCCGGTCATCACCAAGATGGTCTGGCGCGACCGGATCGGGCGGGTCAACATGGCCGGCATCGCCCTCGCGGTAGCCGGGATCATGCTGCTGGCAACGGGGGGCGGCAGCGGGTTCAACCGCGGTGACTTTCTCTCGACATTCTGCGCTTTCCTGATCGCCTGTCACATCATCTCGGTATCCAAAGTACTGAAGGACGATGACGTCTTCCTGATTACACTCGTCCAGTTCGCCACCGTCACGCTGATCGCCGGAGCCGCCACGCTGTTGTTCCCTCTCCCCGCTTTCACGGTCACGGCCCCTGCCGTCCTGTCGGTTGTCTACTGCGCCGTCTTACCGACCGTATTTTGCTTCACCCTCCAGAATATTTTCCAGCGCTACGTCACCCCGACCCGGGCCGGGCTGATCTACACCCTCGACCCGGTCTGGAGTCTGATCGCCGGCTATTTCGTGCTGGAGGAACGGTTGAACGGCCGGGAATGGATCGGCTGCGGCATCATCTTTCTGGCCGCCCTCCTGCCGCTGCTGTTCCGCCTGGGTGTGGAGAGCCGGCTGATCAATACATATATAAACCGGAACAAATGATCTCCAACCGGATCGTGTGACGCCGGAACATCCCATGACTCAATTATTGCCAATAAATTTTTATCCGGTATATATAGCCTTGACGTTAATCCGGATTTGACTGAACCACGGTGTGCAGAAGGAGGGGAAATGAAAAAGGCCTTTTGGACGATTGTTA
>JBAQPK010000061.1:0-3894 GCA_049305715.1 Desulfuromonadaceae bacterium
ACTTTATCCAGAATGGCCGCGTCAAGAAGGTGTATGTCCAGGCCGACGCGAAATACCGGATGCTTCCGGAAGATATCAACTCCTGGTATGTCCGCAACAGCTCCGGCGAGATGGTGCCGTTTTCAGCCTTTGCCACCGCCCGTTGGGAATATGGCTCGCCACGTCTTGAGCGGTATAACGGCATGCCCTCTACAGAGATTATGGGGCAGGCGGCCCCCGGCAGAAGTTCCGGCGATGCGATGAAAGAAATGGAGAAAATGGCCGCCCAGCTTCCGGCGGGGATCGGCTACGAATGGACCGGCCTCTCCTATGAAGAACGACAGGCCGGTGCTCAGGCTCCGGCACTGTACGCCATCTCGCTCCTGGTTGTGTTTCTCTGCCTGGCCGCCCTTTATGAAAGCTGGGCGATTCCCTTCTCGGTCATGATGGTAGTGCCACTGGGGATCATCGGCGCCGTGCTGGCGTCAACGTCGCGCAGTTTTGCTAACGACGTCTATTTTCAGATCGCCATCCTCACCACAATCGGTCTTTCCGCCAAGAACGCCATCTTGATCGTGGAGTTCGCCAAGGAGCAGATGGAGCATGGCATGGGGCTGATCGAGGCCACCCTGGAGGGTGCCCGCCTGCGTCTGCGACCGATTTTGATGACGTCGCTGGCATTTTTCTTTGGCGTCCTTCCGCTCGCCATCAGCAAAGGGGCCGGTTCCGGTGCTCAGAACGCTATCGGTACCGCCGTCAACGGCGGCATGGTAACCGCCACAGTGCTGGCAATCTTCATGGTGCCTGTTTTCTTTGTAGTAGTGCGGCGGTTCTTCAAGGCCAAGGCCTCTGTGCCACTACCGCTGCCCGTCACTGACATCGCCCCGTCTACGGAGGAACTCTGACATGATTCGAACCAGTATTTCAATTGTCGCCTTGGCCGTCTTCCTGGCTGGCTGCACGACCATGGCTCCAAAATATACCCAGCCTGCCGCACCCGTTCAAACCGCCTGGCCCAGCGGTCCGGCCTACAAGGAAGGGCCAGGCATACCGTCAGCCAATGTGGTAGCCGACATCCCCTGGCAGGAATTCTTTGTCGATCAGAAACTGCAAAAACTGATTGACCTGGCGCTTACGAACAACCGCGACTTGAAGGTGGCTGCACTTACTATTGAACGTTCCCGGGCTCTCTACCAGATCCAGCGCTCCGATCTCCTCCCCAAGGTTGACGCCTCTGCCAACGGCAATTTCCAGCGGCTGCCCGAAGACTTTTCAGGCACGGGCAGGGCAGAGACCATCCACCAGTACAATGTCGGCCTCGGCGTCAGCTCCTACGAGCTGGACCTGTTCGGCCGGGTGCGGAGCCTCAAGGACCAGGCCCTGGAGCAGTTCCTGGCCACCGAACAGGCCCGGGCCAGCGTGCAGATCAGCCTGGTTAGCGAGGTTGCCGCCACCTACCTGACCCTTGCCGCCGACCGGGAGCGGTTGCAACTCGCCAAAGAGACCCTGGCGAGCCAGCAAGCCTCCTACCAGATCACCAAGAGCCGCTTAGAGGCCGGCGTATCGTCCGCCCTTGATCTCCACCAGGCACAGACCAGTGTGGATACGGCCCGGGTGGATATCGCCCGCTTCACCACCCTGGCGGCCCAGGACGAGAACGCCCTGAACCTGGTGGTCGGTTCGCCGGTGCCGGCTGACCTCCTCCCTGCGGCGCTTTCAGAGACACTCACCGCCCTGAAGGACATTGCTCCCGGTTTGCCGTCCGAGGTGCTGCTCCGCCGTCCCGACATCCTCCAGACCGAAAACCTGCTCAAGGGGGCCAACGCCAACATCGGCGCGGCGCGGGCAGCGTTCTTCCCCCGCATCACCCTGGTTTCGTCGGTCGGATTCGGCAGCAACGAACTAGCCGGGCTCTTCACAGGCGGCTCCTTCGCCTGGAACTTCGCGCCGCGAATCTCTCTGCCGATCTTCGACGCCGGCAGCAACCGGGCCAACCTGAAGGTGGCCGAGGTAGACCGGGACATCGCCGTGGCCCAGTACGAAAAGGCCATCCAGACCGCTTTCCGTGAAGTGGCCGATTCTCTGGCCCAACGTGGAACCATCGACGCCCAGGTGACGGCGCAGCAGTCGCTCACAGACGCCACCACCGAGAGCTATCGCCTCTCCCTGGCACGGTACGAGAAAGGAGTCGACAACTACCTGACGGTCCTCGACTCCCAGCGTTCACTCTACAATGCACAGCAAAACTTGATCGGCGTACGCTTGTCCCAGCTGACCAATCTGGTGACACTCTACAAGGTACTCGGCGGAGGCGGGGTGTGACTCAGAAACGACTGCGACAAGTCTGCAGTGCTTGCATGGAGCAAGTTGCAGTATACAACGACATGGATTTGAGGATTGAAGCGTGAAATAGGGGGCGTTGGCAATGGTCATTACTCGGAATGTTATCAATGAGTTTTTTTGTGAGTTTATTTCTTCTCCCGACACAAACGTTTTATCGTACAAAGGTTTTGTGGCGCTTGCCGACTGGAGTGAACAGCAGGACTGGTGGCAGGATTTTGCCAAGCTGCATCGCATTGATACGGGCTGGCGTAGCTCGCATATGGGAGACCCTTATTTGTATGCATTGGCGCTGTTCCGGTTCATCAATCATCTGCGTGGTTACTGAACGTCCACGATGCCCACATATCTGGCCAGAAGTTTAAAAGGAGTAAAACTTGCCAACTTACAAAATGGCTCCCGAACTGGACAGGGACAATATCGCACCGGCATCGGTAATACATCACTATTTCTCAATATTTACCCGGGAACCGCGGGATATCGGCACGAACAGCCCACTTGACCGGGCAATCGAACGTAGCTGCGCATATTTCCTTCGCGAGCAGTTTCCAGATGGCTACTGGTGGTACGAGCTGGAATCGAATGTCACCATTACCGCCGAATATGTGATGCTCTTCCATTTTCTGGGCATGGTAGACAGAAACCGCGAACGAAAGATGGCAAACTATCTGCTTGAGAAACAAACCGATGAAGGCTTCTGGTCTATCTATTTCGGCGGGCCAAGCGATCTTTCAACTACCATAGAGGCGTATTTTGCTCTCAAGTTGGCTGGCTATACCGAAGATCATCCCGCCATGAGCAAGGCGCGGGAATTTATCTTGTCAAAAGGGGGTATCTTCAAGGCGCGGGTCTTCACCAAGATTTTTCTAGCGCTTTTCGGTGAGTATTCCTGGCTGGGGGTTCCCTCTATGCCGGTTGAGTTGATGCTGCTACCCAATTGGGCGTATTTCAATGCATATGAGCTGTCCAGCTGGTCAAGGTTCACCATTATTCCACTCTCAGTGGTCATGGCGAAACGTCCAGTTCATGAATTACCGTCCTGGGCACGTGTTCAGGAACTGTATGTGCGTCCGCCGCGTCTCATCGACTACACCATTACCAGGGAAGACGGCATCCTCAACTGGAAGAACTTCTTTATCGGCATAGACCACCTGATCAAGGTCTATGAAGCCAATCCGATCAGACCGCTCAAGCAGAAGGCGATTGATAGGGCCAAGCAGTGGATTCTTGATCATCAGGAATCAAGCGGAGACTGGGGAGGCATTCAACCTGCCATGTTGAATGCCATTATTGCTCTACATTGTCTCGGGTATGACAACAGCCATCCCGTGATTAGGAAAGGACTGAAGGCGCTGGCAAACTTTGCGCTCGAAAGTAAGGATACGCTGGTTCTTCAGTCGTGCGTTTCGCCTGTTTGGGATACGGCGCTGGCGTTGAAAGCGTTGCAGGATGCAAATATGCCTAAAGACCATCCGTCTCTGGTTAAGGCGGCTGAATGGCTTATCGACCGAGAGGTGCGAGTTCCCGGAGACTGGAAAGTCAAATCACCTGATCTGAAACCGGGCGGTTGGGCCT
>JBAQPK010000062.1:0-2480 GCA_049305715.1 Desulfuromonadaceae bacterium
GTGCTATCTGAAGTTGAAGCGCCTCATCTGGCTGCAACCGTTATTAAAGATCTCCTTAAGCGCTCATCTTTACCTGGTGAAGCTGTAGATGAAGTAATTATCGGTCAAGTTCTTTCCGGAGGAGTAGGGCAGGCTCCGGCCCGACAGGCCATGCGCTATGCAGGACTACCAGACTCTGTCTCTGCATTGACTATCAACAAAGTGTGTGGAAGTGCTCTCAAAGCAATAATGCTGGGGGCCGCGTCTATCCGGCTTGGTGATGCGAACATAGTCATCGCCGGTGGCATGGAAAATATGTCACTTGCACCATACTTGCTGAGCAAAGGACGGTACGGCTATCGGATGGGAAACGGCGAGTTGATTGATCTCCTGCTGCATGATGGCCTTAAAGATCCGTATAGCGGTCAACATATGGGATCTATCGCAGAAGCAACCACAGAAAAGCATAATCTTTCGCGCGAAGATCAGGATGCCTTTGCCCTTGGCTCCTATCGTAAGGCTCAGACTGCGGTCAAAGAAGGAATCTTCCACGATGAGATTGTCCCCGTTGTAATAAAGGCGCGTAAGGGTGAAGTAACCATCAGTGATGATGAAGAGCCGTTCAAGGTAGATTTTGACAAACTGGCCGGTCTGCGCGGTGCCTTCAAAAAAGACGGTACTATTACTGCCGGCAATGCATCAACTATTAACGATGGAGCGGCCGTGACTCTCCTTGCGGGAGCCGATGCAGTTTTAAAATATGGTCTGAAGATAAAAGCGAGATTAGTAGCTTATGCCTCTCACAGCCAGCATCCCGATCAGTTCGCAGAGGCCCCAGTGGGAGCTATCGAAAAGGTCTTGGCTAAGGCCGGGCTCAAAACAAGCGACATTGACCTTTTTGAAATTAATGAAGCGTTCGCCGCTGTCACCCTGCTTGCCATAAGAAAGCTTCACCTTGATCCAGAGAAGGTGAACGTCAACGGCGGGGCTGTTGCTCTCGGCCATCCATTGGGGGCGAGTGGCGGTCGTCTGGTAGCCACTGTGGTTAGGGAGTTGCAGAAACGCCAGGCTCGTTACGGACTAGTTACTCTTTGTATTGGTGGCGGTGAATCGGTGGCAGTAATACTCGAAAGAATTTAGGAGGACAGGTACGATCTGCAATCCTAACATTTTAGGCTTAGTAATGAAGGATGTTATCACACATATTCTGACCCTAACGTGGAACATATCGATATTAAGTAAAGTTGAGTAGGCAATGAATAATAAGGGAGCTGTTAATGACGAATAATAATGTGTGTATGGATGAACCATTTCGAGAAGCAGTAATAATAGACGCTGTGAGAACTCCGTTAGGGGAATATCGCGGTGCATTGAAAAATGTGCGCCCGGACGATCTGGCGGTGCTATGCATCGAAGCGCTCGTCAAGCGCAACAATCTTGATGTCAACCTGATTGAGGATGTGGTGTTAGGTGCCACAAACCAGGCGGGTGAAGACAATCGTAACGTTGCTCGGATGTCTGCCTTGCTTGCGGGGTTGCCTTACTCAGTAGCGGGTCTTACCGTCAATCGTGGTTGCGGTTCAGCGTTGAATGCCATAAACAATGCGGCACAGGCCATCAAGGTTGGTGAGGGGGAAGTCTTTATCGCTGGCGGCGTTGAATCCATGACACGTGCGCCGTTTGTAATGGCAAAATCTGAAACGCCATTTCCACGTGATGTAAAGGTTTACGATACAACGATCGGTTGGCGTTTTACCAATCCGAAGATGACGGCTCCATATGCGAAAGAAGGTATGGGGGATACTGCTGAGAACGTAGCCCAGAAATATGGCCTAACCCGTCTTGAACAGGATGAGTTTGCGTTGGAATCACAACATAAATATGCTGCGGCCCTTGCAGCAGGTAAATTCAAGGACGAACTGGTGCCAGTTCCGGTGCCACAGAAAAAAGGGGATCCAATTATCTTTAACCAGGATGAACATCCGCGTCCTGACGTGACACTTGAGCAACTTGCCAAGCTCCCAACTACGTTCAAGAAGGATGGTACGGTGACCGCTGGCAATTCATGCGGCATGAATGATGGTGCAGCAGCAGTATTAATCATGGAGGCTGCAACCGCCAAGCGTTTGGGTTACAAGCCTCTTGTTCGAGTGGTTGCGACCGCTGTTGTCGGTATCGATCCATCATACATGGGACTTGGTCCCATTCCAGCCATCAAAAAAGTGTTAGAGCGAACCGGACTGACAATTAACGACATTGACCTCTTTGAGTTGAATGAAGCTTTCGCAGCACAGTCAATTCCTTGTATCCGAGAACTGAACATAGATCCCAAAAAGGTTAATGTTAACGGCGGCTCGATCGCAATTGGCCATGCACTCGGTTCTACCGGTGCACGCATAACTACTACACTTGTGCATGAGATGAAGAGGCGTGGTGCTCGCTACGGCCTTGCATCGTTGTGCATAGGCGTGGGACAGGGAATAGCAACAATATTTGAGCTG
>JBAQPK010000063.1:0-3038 GCA_049305715.1 Desulfuromonadaceae bacterium
TCCCCGGCCTGGCGCTGTTCTACGGTGGTATGGTCCGCCAGAAGAACGTACTCTCTACCTTCATGCACTCATTCGTCGCGATGGGTATCGTCGGCGTGCAGTGGGCGGTGGTCGGCTATTCGCTCGCCTTTGGCGGTGATGTGGGGCACATGGGACTGATCGGCGACTTCAGCAAGGTTATGCTGAACGGCCTGGTCATCGTGAAGGACGCCGCCAGCGGCACCGTTGACTTCGCCCTGTTCCAGAACTACACCAAGGAGCCGGGCGCTATCCCCGAACTGGTCTTCGCCATGTATCAGTGCATGTTCGCGATCATTACCGTCGCCCTTATCTCCGGCGCCATGGCCGAGCGTGTCAAGTTCTCCGCCTACTGCCTGTTCGTCCTCCTCTGGACCACTCTGGTCTATGACCCCCTGGCCCACTGGGTATGGATGACCGAAGGGTGGCTGTTCAAAAAAGGCGCCCTCGATTTCGCCGGCGGTACCGTTGTTCATCTCTCATCCGGTATTTCGGCCCTGGCCTTCCTGATTTTCCTCGGCAAACGCCACGGCTACCCGACCGAGCGGATGGCCCCGCACAATCTGCCCCTGACCCTGCTGGGCGTCGGTCTGCTCTGGTTCGGCTGGTTCGGCTTCAATGCCGGTTCGGCAATCGTCGGTGTCAACACCTCTGACGCCGCCGGCGGATTGGCCGGCCTCGCCTTCGCTACCACCACCATCGCCCCGGCCGCGGCCGGACTTTCCTGGATGATCGCTGAATGGATCCACTCCGGCAAGCCGTCCGCTCTCGGTTTCGGTTCCGGTGTTGTCGCCGGTCTGGTTGTCATCACCCCTGCCGCCGGTTTCGTTCAGCCGGGAGCTGCGTTGCTGATGGGTATCATGGCCGGTCTCGTCTGCTACGGCGGCATCCTGCTGAAAGCCAAACTGAAATACGACGACTCTCTTGATGCCTTCGGCGTCCACGGCATCGGCGGCACCTTTGGCGCGATCATGACCGGCGTATTTGCCACCGTCGGCGCCACCGGGCTGCTGTCGGGAAATTTCAAACAGCTGATGACCCAGCTGATCGCCGTTGTGGCTGCCGGCACATACGCCTTCATCGTAACCTTCATACTTGCCTTTGTTCTTGAAAAGACGATCGGTCTCCGTGTTGACAAAGAAGATGAAATCATGGGTCTCGACCAGACCCAGCATTCGGAATCAGGGTACAACATGTAGTCCCGTGCTGAACACGTCTCACACCACAAGAAGCCGCCCGATCGTGGGCGGCTTCTTTACCATCCGGAGCATCCATGAAAGATTCGACTGTCAGGCATAGCAATGAAGCTATCATCACCGCGGATCTGCTGCGGCAGTTGGCCTATAATGAGAAAATGGCCGAACTGGGCAAGATTTCCGCCGGTGTCGTGCACGAACTGAATGCTCCCCTCTCCGTCATTATCTCGGCATCACAGATGATCATGCGCGAAGAAGGTGTGCCGGAGGGGGTGCTGGAAATGATCGGCCGCATCAGCTCGGAAGCGCAGCGGCTGTCGCACCTGACCAAAGGATTGCTGAATTTCAGCAGTCACGATGAAACCATCGGCGAGACCGATCTCAATCTCACGATCGACTTCATTCTCGATTTTCTGAACTTCGAAGCGGCCCGGCGCGCGGTGGTCGTCCTGAAGCAGCTTGACTACACTCTGCCGGTCATCCGCCTGGACGCCAACATCCTGAAGCAGATTCTCCTCAATATCATCATGAACGCCCTGCAGGCGCTGGAGGACGGCGGCGGCAAGCTCCTGGTCGAAACAGCCGCCTCCGGAAGCGACTCCGTCTGCTTCAAGATTGCCGACAATGGCCCCGGAATCCCGGCCGAAGCGATCGACCGGATCTTCGACCGCTATTTCACGACAAAGAAACCGGGTGAAGGCACCGGGTTGGGACTGTTCGTGACCAAAAGCCTGGTTGAAAACATGGGGGGAAACATCGAGGTGACAAGCAGAAGCGGCGGGGGTACATCGTTTTCGGTCACGCTCCCGGTGCGGCAGATAAGCGAGTAGAGATATATCCCTTGAATATTACCTCAAATAAAACCCCCGCCGGGCATACCCGAACGGGGATTTTTAAGTTTGTCAGCAGGAGGCCTGAACCTACTTACTTCACAAATAGATTATAGACGGAGGTCTGCTGGTTGCCCGCAAGGTCGATTGCGGTTGCTTTCACCGTATAAAGCCTGCCGTCGGTGTCTTTATTATTCTTGTGCGTATCGAGGTTGACGATAGCACCGAAAGATGGAACCGTCATGCTGTAGCTTCCGTATTCATCGGTAATGGTTATCAATACAGATGCAATGCCGGAGAGAGAATCGGTCGCCGACCCGTTGATGGTTACAGGCACCAGCTTCGCCTTGTTGGTGGCGACAAGTGTTGCAGGCGAAGTTGAGAGGGTAACAACCGGGACCGTCTTGTCGATTCTCACTGTGACGGAACGGGAAGCTTCGTCGACACCAGCGAAATCCGTCGCAAAATAGTTCAAAGTTTGTATACCTTCTGCCGACAGAAGGTACGATGCGATCGCACCGGGAACGATGGCGCCATCGACTGTAAGCGAAGAGACTCCGGAAAGATTGTCGGTGGCGGTAAAAGTTGCGGTGACGTTCCCAGTATACCACCCGTTTGCGCCGGGAAGGATTGAGGGAGTATAGGTCGAAACGGGAGCGGTACTATCGATATCCACACCAACAAACCTCTCCGACTCAGCATTACAAGCACGGTCCACTGCGTAATAGCCGACGCTGTAACGGCCGTTCCCGCCTGAGCTGAAGTTACCGAAGCCCAATGATGAAGGGTTTCCACCTGTGATCGTCGAACCCCAGCTACCGTTGATGCTCTTCCGGTATTTGATTGAGCCGACGCCGGAGGTAACGTCAGTTCCACTGATCAGCACCGTAGCCGGGGACTTGTACCACCCGTTTGTTCCCGCTACTCCCGAAACGGAAGCGCTTGACAAGGGAAGCGTCCCGTCAATATTCACCGCCAGGTTGTTGGGTAATTC